>CALBMD010000107.1 GCA_937896265.1 uncultured Pseudomonadota bacterium | reverse complement strand
CCCCAGCGCCGGGGGAAGTTTCCCCCTAGGCCCCCTCTTTTTTAAGTAAGAACTAAAAAAAGATAGGCGGATAGGATGACATCTTAAAGCAAGGCTGCGGGTTTTAAGAAAGTTGACACTTAAATTTGCTTAGCTACATGCACCTATTTCTTTCCTAAAATCTAATAAGGAGGGGGCCTAGGGGGAAACTTCCCCCGGCGCTGGGGTTTGGGGGGCGCGCAGCTCCCCAGAACACCGTCTTATGTCAGGCTGCTATTACAAACTAGCTAGCTCTTAAAAAACTGGATAGAAACTTAATCTAGTCGCTTAATTTTAGCGCCAATCATACGCAATTTTTCCTCGATCTTGGCATACCCTCGCTCAATCTGGTGGATATTGTTGATTTCTACCTCACCTTGCGAGATCAAAGCAGCCATAAGTACAGCCATACCAGCTCTAACATCAGGAGAGCTTACTTTGGCGGCGTGCAGGTGGCTTTTGCCATGAACTACAATACGGTGGGGATCGCAAAGGACAAAATTAGCACCCATCGACATCAAGTTGTCTGTAAAAAACATTCGTCCTTCATACATTTTCTCATGAAACATCACATTGCCCTCTGCTTGTGTTGCCGCAATGATGGCAACAGACATCAGGTCTGTAGGGAAGGCAGGCCAAGGGCCAGAATAGATAGTTGGAATCTTTTCAGCTAAATCTTTGGCGACACTCATAGGCTGGGTGCCATCGATATGCAATATGCCATTTTCATAGGTCGGGACAATGCCAATTTTAGCAAATGTTTTAAGGATAAAACGCAGATCATCGTAAGCATCGCAGGTAATAGCGAGCTTGCCTTTGGCAATAGCTCCAAGGCAAAGAAAACTGCCAAGTTCCATGAAGTCAGGGCCAATGCGATGGCTGGCGCCGTGTAGTTCTTTGACAGCGCGAATCTCTAGTCGGTTTGAGCCAATACCTGAGATATTGGCGCCTAGAGTATTTAAAAAACGACAAAGACCGACAATATGCGGTTCGCAAGCAGCGTTATGGATAATAGAGGTGCCTTCACCAAGAACAGCAAGCATTAAGATATTTTCAGTGCCAGTAACTGAAGGTTCGTCGAGATAAACATCAGTAGGAGTCAATTTTTTCATCGACGCTTTGATAGGGTTGCCAAATGATAGCTCACCGCCTAAGGCAGAAAGCCCTTCGAAATGGCTATCGATGCGACGACTACCGATGACATCGCCCCCGGGTAAGGGTAGTTCAACCTGGTGCAACCTTGATAAAAGAGGACCAAGCAGCAAAATGGAGGCACGGATACGAGAGCAAAGCTCAACATTTGGCTTATGAGAGTGCAGGTTTTTAGCCTGAATAGTTAGCTCTTCTTTTCCTACCCATTCTACCTCTGCTCCAAGATCAGCAAGGATTTGGCACAGATCTGTAACATCACTAATGAGGGGGACGTTTGTAAGGTGAACCTTTTGATCAGTTAGTAGGCAGGCAGCAATAACTGGAAGCGCTTCGTTTTTGTTCCCAGAGGGGCGAACAGAGCCGTTAAGTGGCATGCCCCCTTCAATTAGAAATCTGGCCATTCAAGTAGTCCTTAGTGTCAAAGTCTTGTATATTGAGAACTTCATTGTAAAAGTTCAATGAGTTCGTGGCGGCTAAGCTTAGCGAAAAGATCGGCATCTTCTTCAAGGAATTTGCTGAAGCTATCCTGCTTTTTTCGAATCAATTGGTCAATCTTTTCTTCAAGGCTTGATTTGGTAACAAGCTTAAATACCTGAACGTATTTTTTTTGGCCGATACGGTGTACTCGGTCTGTGGCCTGGTTTTCTTTGCTGGGATTCCACCAGCGATCATAATGGATGACAACTGATGCGGCAGTTAAATCGATGCCAAGACCACCTGCTAAAAGGGAGCCAATAAAGATCTTGATGTTTGGGTTATTTTGAAACGACTCGATTACTTTTCCGCGATCTCGGGTTTTGCCAGAAAGGACTACGGCGCCAATGCCCTGCTCATCGCAGTAGGCCTTAATGAAAGCGAGCATGTTGACATATTGGCTAAAGATAACAATCTTGTTACCAGAATCTAAAGCCTCGGCAATGAGCTCTTTTAGCAACTCAAACTTCCCGCTGTAGCCATCGTGGTGTGTTGCTCCTTTTGTTAAAAGGGCTGGGTGATTACAAATTTGCTTTAAGAGCTGTAAGATAGCAAATACATGCAAGTATTGTATCGGCTTAGTCTCGTTTTGCAGATTGCTAACCATAGAGTTTGCTTTTTGCGCCAAGACTTGTTGATAAAGTCGTCTTTGCTCTTCGCTGAGTTCGCAGTGGCGTATATCTTCGGTTTTATTTGGTAAATCATCAAGCACATCCGCTTTTCGGCGCCTGAGTTTAAGAGGGTAGATCAGTTTTTGTAGCAGCTGCTCTTTCTGTCTATCCTGGTCATTTTCAATCGGTGTAATGAAATGGCGCTTAAAGTATTCATCAGAGCCAAGAAAGCCAGGTGCCAAAAAGTCGAATAAATTCTTTAATTCACCTAGGTGGTTTTCCATCGGTGTGCCGGTGAGGCAGATGCGAATACGGCTGTTAAGGCGGCAGGCGGCTCGATATGTGGCTGTGTTATTGTTTTTGACAAAATGAGCTTCATCAAGAATGATCGCTTGCCAATTTGTCTCTTCGAGTTTTTTAATATCGCGTAAAAGGACGCCGTAGCTTGTAACCAAAGTCTCGTAAGGTGTATCAAGTTGACTCAAAGACTGGCTGCGGCGTGAGCCATGATAGACCAGCGCTTTAAGATTGGGTGCGAATTCGGAAATCTTGTCATGCCAGTGATTTAAGACAGTAGTTGGGCAAATAACTAAAAAGCGATGTTCCTTTGTTTGCAAGCCTTTGTCGGCAAGGTGCTGTTGAATGGCGGTTAATAAAGCCATTGCTTGGTGTGTCTTGCCAAGGCCCATTTCATCAGCCAAAAGGCCATGCAGCTCGTTGCAATAAAGCCACCAAAACCACTTAAAACCTTGATTTTGATAAGAGCGTAATTTTAGATTTGATAGCGAAAGAGGTGGAGGTTCAATATTGCCTTCATAGTCAATCTTTGATCTGAGAGTTTCTAGTAATTTGGTAGAGCCAACAAATTGATCAAAATCGCCCAGGCAG
The DNA here is from genome assembly GCA_937896265.1 of uncultured Pseudomonadota bacterium. Taxonomy (GTDB): domain Bacteria; phylum Bdellovibrionota_B; class Oligoflexia; order Oligoflexales; family Bog-1112; genus CALBMD01. The sequence goes on along the minus strand of CALBMD010000107.1, from coordinate 2,123 downwards.
GCTCTTAGGCGGATAAGGCCCAGCCTATCGACACGAATAAGCGTGTCACCCTCATCAAGGACCCAGTTGTGATAAAGGACAAAATCAGGAATTTTAATCCAGGCTTGGCCGCTACGATAGAAACGGCGTCTACCATTTTTGGCACAAGCAACGAGCTCTGCCATGGGCACTTCAAGAGTAGAGCTTTGGTAGTAGGGCGCTAGATGGAAAAAATTCTCTTGTTCTCGGATAACTTTGATTTTCTTTAAGACTAAGGTCTCACGCAGAAAGCAAGAATCAGCTATTTCATCGAGAAATACCGGGCTTATCGCTAAGAAAAAGGCGAAGTTAGTCATGGCCAGTTTCGCCGCCTCATCGTTACGAAAAACGCGGCTTAATGCCAATTCTTGCCATTCCGTAGAGGTTGGCGTGTTAGTCAGAGGGAAATAGCCAAAACCAGGTAAATAGAAATGGTTTGCACCTAAATATTTAACGTAGGTTTTGAGGTTTAAGACAAGGCAGTTAGCGGGTCTAGATTTGGTTGTTTTAGACTCCGCCTTTGCCACTCTGCGTAACTTGTGGATGCGTGTCTCCCAATCAGCAGAGTGTAGTATTTTAGAGCGATTTCTAAGTTTTATAACAACAACTTTTTCGCAGGTAATCTTTTCTTGGAGGGGATCAACGCTGATAAAGGTGGCAAGCTCAGCTTCTTCTTTTTGGCAATGCAAAGCCTGAGAGGTTTTTGTCCAAACCTCATTATCTTGGTTCTTTGCTAAGAACTGAGCAGAGTCATCAATAGAAAGTTCATAGACATTAGACTTGCCGGCTTTTATCTCGATCCTTAATTTGATCCGCCCTGTTTTCTCATTTAATGAAGCGTCTATAATAGAGCCATGAAGATGATCTAATAAGCTTGGTGAACTAGCTGTTATAGTAGGTGCATTATTGTTTGTGTCTTTTTTGATTTTTTTTGCAGTCTTGTTTGCTGCTTTTGTTTTGATTTGACCTGGAGCGCTAAAAGGCATCTTACTATCAAGGTGGCGGAAAAAATCACCTTGCTCCTGATCTATATGTAGAAGAAAAGCAGCAATATGCTCACAAAAATAACTGTGGCTGCGGTTTTTCTTGCAGGTGCACTCCATCCATTGGATGACCTTGCCGCTAGGGTGGAGCTTTAATCGAACCTCAACAAAGGTTCCGGGCGCTGCCTCGACGCGGCAAGAGACTAGATTTTGAAAGTTACCGACTGCTAGGACCTTGCCAGATTGATAGATATCAATGCCTTCAGACCAAACACCTTTGTCTACATGTTGGTAAAAGCCAGCTAAGAAATCAATTTTACTGACTTTTTTTAAAGGCGGCATCTTTCTCTTTCGATGGGTGTCTGAGGCCAGTTTTCTCGCTACCTTAGTATATTATAGGGCTTTCAATCAAGAAAAAGGAGACAATTTCTTTACTTATTGTCAGGTTAAGCAACTGTTTAGCAGTTTGAGGAATATTTTTCTAACAAATCTTGGTTTTTCTGCCGAAGCCTTCTTTAAGTAATAGCGTTAGCTAGGTTGGCCTTTAGGAGCAAACGATGGGGAAGAGAATTTTAATCGTGGATGATTCACGAACGATCCGCCAGCAAGTTTCTTTTACCTTGGCCAAAGGTGGCTTTGAGGTGGTGGAAGCTGAAGATGGGGTCGAAGGATTAAAACAGCTTAAGCAAAATCCAGACGTCGCCATGGTCATTTCAGATGTGAACATGCCTAACATGAACGGCTTGGAGATGGTTGAGGCAATCAGTAAGGATGCTAGCCTACCCAAAGTGCCAATCATTATGCTCACAACTGAAGGTTCAAACGAGCTTATTACGCGTGCAAAGAGCGCTGGCGCCAAGGGTTGGCTTGTGAAGCCATTCGAGCCAGATCAGCTAATAGCCGCTGTTTCCAAGCTAACTGGGTCCTAGTCTCCCAACAAAGTTAGAGAAAAAAATTTTTATTCCAAAATAATGTTTGACAGCTGCCTGCCCCTTTCGTATAAGTAACTCACGTTCGGGAACACAAAGCTTTAAAAAAGCCCTGGCAACAAGCAAGGGACGGCTTTTTATTCTCATAAATTTAGTTTTATAAACGAACGAGCTCTTTGAAAACTGAATAGTC
>CALBMD010000106.1 GCA_937896265.1 uncultured Pseudomonadota bacterium | reverse complement strand
CAAGATTTATCATACTCTTAGTGAGATTTTTGAGCGTGCTAAAAGCGAGGATATATCTACACTTGAAGCATCCAATCGTATTGTACAAATGCGCTTAAGAGCTGCTCGTGAGAAAAACGGTAAAAAAATGATCCATTGCTATGATAATCAAACATGGATTAAAGCAAGAAGCTAGCCACTGGTGCGAATTTCATGTCAGCGATAAGCTACTCTAGGGAGGCATCTCATGATGGTAGACGACTTTTTCGGAGCAAGGAAGGGTCTGGGTAAACTGCGTGGTTTGTTTCCCAGGAAAGGGTGTAATAGATTGCGGCACAAGGTCTTAGTCGTTACGCTCCTCACCAGCAGCGTTATTGAGGCACGTAACATCTACCTTAATGGGGTTGATATCTCAGGTGCTCGTAACCAAGAGCTTACAGATGTTAGCCTTCATATCGATGGCAATGGCGATGTTTTTATTGCTGCTAAGCAATACGAAGCTAAGGAAGAAGATACTTATGTGCCTCTAGTCAACCCTGTGAATTTAAAGCCCATGACAACTAAGGTCGATAAAGATGCCAAGATGGATGTCACGAAGGTTGGCCATGAAGCTGAGAAACCTGCTACTGATCAAGTACCAGGTTTTGCTTCTCCTTCCCCCTCGCCTTTAGTAAAACCAAGTGTTGCGCCAAGTCCAGCACCAAGCGCCGTGCCGAGCCCGAAAGGTCCATAGTTTGAATCCCTTGCAAGAGCGCTATCATCTTATTTGTGAAGATGTGAAAAACCATCTCGATCGTCTTGGTCGTTTCTCAGATTCTGTGCGACTTTTAGTTATCAGTAAGACTCAAAGTGTTTCTAATATTCGTGCAATCTATGAACTAGGCCAACGGGAGTTTGGTGAGAACTATGTGCAAGAACTTTTAGCTAAGGCTAAAGAAACACAGGATCTTGCTATCAGGTGGGTCTATGTTGGTGCTTTGCAGTCCAATAAAATTAAGCAGCTCGTGCAGGTTGCTAGCGAGGTACAGACTGTCACTAGCGATAAGCATCTGCGCTATCTGGCACGTTATGCTGCAGAATGTGGAAAAACACCTTATCCTATCTATATTTCGGTAAACTATGGCAGTGAGGAGACAAAGCAGGGCGCTTCTCTCGCTGCTTTGGATGAGCTTGTGCGTGTTGCTGTCTCTTTGCCAGAATTATCTCTTGAGGGCTTGATGGCTATCCCGCCAGCGCCTGCTTCTTACTCAAGCCATGAGCTAATGTTAGCAGACTATAAAAAATTAGCGGAACTTGCTAAGAATGTTGGCAAAGGAAAGCTATCTTTAGGTATGTCTGGAGATTTAGCGGAAGCCTTAACAGTGGGGTCAACAACGATTCGCCTTGGCACAGCAATTTTTGGGCCTCGGGCGTAGACTTTTCTTAAGCTCCAAGTTAATATCAGGTGGGTCTATGTTGGTGCTTTGCAGTCCAATAAAATTAAGCAGCTCGTGCAGGTTGCTAGCGAGGTACAGACTGTCACTAGCGATAAGCATCTGCGCTATCTGGCACGTTATGCTGCAGAATGTGGAAAAACACCTTATCCTATCTATATTTCGGTAAACTATGGCAGTGAGGAGACAAAGCAGGGCGCTTCTCTCGCTGCTTTGGATGAGCTTGTGCGTGTTGCTGTCTCTTTGCCAGAATTATCTCTTGAGGGCTTGATGGCTATCCCGCCAGCGCCTGCTTCTTACTCAAGCCATGAGCTAATGTTAGCAGACTATAAAAAATTAGCGGAACTTGCTAAGAATGTTGGCAAAGGAAAGCTATCTTTAGGTATGTCTGGAGATTTAGCGGAAGCCTTAACAGTGGGGTCAACAACGATTCGCCTTGGCACAGCAATTTTTGGGCCTCGGGCGTAGACTTTTCTTAAGCTCCAAGTTAAATTCAGATCAGATTTAACTAGTTGCTGGCGCCATTTTAGAATTTGACCCTAGCAGTCGTTTCATAAACTCGTGCCACGATTAACTCATTTGGGAGTCATAGGTGATTGGAAGTCTTCTTTTAGGTGTTGTAGCTGTTCTCAAAGCAATCTTGACCTTGGTCACATACTTGATTTTAGCTTCAGTAGCTATGAGCTGGTTCAGTGCTGATCCTCGCAATCCAATCGTCGCGATGATCCGGGCGATTACTGAACCAATGTATCGTCCAATCCGTCGCTTTACTCGTCAATTTGGTGGCCCAATTGATTTATCGCCGTTTGTCATTTGGTTGATTATTTTGTTTCTGCAAACAGGTGTTGTCACCTATTTGGAAAAACTTGCGTATCAGCTACAATAAAACAAGTTTATTTAAGAAACCCTATAAACTGTGATTCATGCGTCAAGCAGTAATCCTCACATGGCTCTTGTGCTGGTTCTCTGTTTTGGTGATATCGACCCCAAGCAAGCAACCAGATGAACAAATAACTTGCCCAAAACCGGCTGCTCCTTTCTTAAAGCTGCTGTTAGGTCCGCAAAGTGGCCTTTATGAAGTTTATCTGAATATGTGGCTGTCACAGCACCTATCTCCGCAACAAAGGGCTCACTATAGTGACGCCTGCGTACAAGAAATTATTAGCTCTGTTTTGCGTCTTGAACCTTATTACGAATCAATCTATTTGTTAAGCAGCTATATTTTGAATTTTAATCTAGAAAAACCAGAAGAAGCGTTTCAGGTGCTTTTGGCAGGGCAAAAACTCTTTCCCAAAAGTTGGCGCTTACTCATGTCGCTGGGCTATATCCAAGCTTTTGAATTGCATAATAAAAGCACTGCCGCTGTCTTTTATAAGGCGGCATCGTTGCTTAGGCCGGAGATCGCCTATGTTGGAAGCTTAGCTGATAAACTAATTCAAGATCAGGCAATAGACCCTAATGCTCAGGAAATGCTTCGCAACAGCCTTCTTTCTTCTCCCGAATCAGAAAAACTCAAACAATTTATGGAGCTAAGATGAGCTTTGAAAATATTGTCTTTACCTCCGTAAGCAAGAAATTTGAGCCCTATGCATTTGGCTCGCCAATTGTAGCCCTTGATGATTTTTCTTATACTTTTGAAATGGCCAAGACTACTTTGATGCTTGGTCATAATGGTGCAGGAAAAACAACTCTTGCTACAGCAATTGCATCATATCTTAAAAGAGATATTATTACAAGGTCTTTTAAAAAAGACATAACAAACAAAGAAATGACTTATTTATTATCACAATATGGTGAAAGATATATTATTGTATTAGATGAAATTGATTCTCATAAAGCTCTTCATCCAAGAAAACTTGATGACAATAATTCAACATGCTCTGATAATACAAAAGATGATTTACATACATTAATTAGTATGGCAACGACAGTAGCATCTGATGTTAAAGAAAAAGATAATGATTCTTTAAATATTGGTACATTTTTAGAACTTATGGATGGAATTTCAGTTTGTAAAAATAGAGTTGTAATTGCAATTACAAATCATCCAAATCATCTTGATCCTGCAATTTTAAGACCAGGAAGATTTGATGTTATAATTAATCTTAATTCACTGGACAGAGAACATGTTAAAATGTATATTAATTATTTACTTCAAGATTTTGAAACTGATGAAAAAGACATAGATAATGCATGTGATTATTGTCAAGAACATAGTATATCAACTGCTATTATTGAACAAGCTATACTCGAAAAATGTTCAAATACAAACTTAACTTTGTATGATTGTATTAAAAATGTAAATGAATCATTTAAAAATGTATTAATGTAAAAAAAATATTTAGTTTAGAAAATATTTTAGAATTCAATAAAAATGGAGAATATTAGTTTTCATAATCTTTTAGATATCTTATATGTTGATGTTGTTAAATATAATGAAATTCACAATATTGATTATTTCAAGAAAAAAACTGAAAATGTTAATGTTGATGACAACATCAAAAATAAAATTAAACATATTTGTGATGAAATAATTGTAATTATTAATAAATATCCTGATAGAAAAGATAATTTAAATATGTTTTTAGAAATTTTACAAAAAATAAAATAAATAAGAATATTTTTAGAACAACAATAAAATGAAAGTAGTGTCCCGTGAAGATATAATTGAAAAACTTAGTTGTGATGCTGATAATATTGTTGCGAACATAATTGCATCATTTAATGAAAGATCTGATCCAGATAATTTTTATGTCGATAAAAAATTTTATAATAACGCAAATCGTTCTGTTTTAAATATAGTTATTTCTAAATTAAATGAGATATTAAAAGATTATAAATATATTGCATATGAAAATTATCAAGATGGTTTCTGTATTAAATATATAAAATAATTAGCTAAAGAATATTTTTAGAAATATATCAAAATGAAAATAGTAACTCATGAAGAAGTAATTAATAAACTTAATGATATTGATAATGTTGTTGAAAGTATACTTGATGAGTTTAACAAAAGAAGGGATCCAGATATATTTTATGTTGACATAAAATTGTATATGGGAATGAGAAGTGAATCACATCTACATTTAGTTATCATTAAATTAAATGAAATATTAAAAGCTTATAAATATGTTGCATCATATGATCAGATTTTTTGGATTAAATATGTTGAATAAATAAAAAAAATTAACTTAAGGATATTTTTAGAAATATAATAAAATGAAAATAGTGTTTCAAGAAGAAATATTAAAAAAAATTGATGAAAATACAAATAGAATTGTTGAAAATATAATTAGTGAATTTAATGAAAGAAAAAATCAAGATGCTTATTGTGTTAGTAAAAATTTATATCATGGATTAAATGAACGATGTATTAATATAGTTGTATATAAATTAAATGAAATATTAAAAGATTATAATTATAATGCAGTCTATGAATATTTCAGTATAATTATAAATAAAAAAAATTAACTTAAGGATATTTTTAGAAATATAATAAAATGTCTCAAAATGTATCAATTTGCTTAGTCCTTGATGTTTCAGGATCAATGGATTTACCGGCTACAAAAGTAGATTCTTATGAACCTACCTTTACAAGACTTGATTTAGTCAAACATTCTGTAAAAACTATTTATAATATGTTG
>CALBMD010000105.1 GCA_937896265.1 uncultured Pseudomonadota bacterium | reverse complement strand
CTATTTAGCGGGTGGCATGCTAGAGGAGTTTAAAGGCAACTACTCCTACTTTCTGGTTGAAAAAGATAGGCGCCAAGCAGAAAAACTTGCCAATATTAGTGAGCTAGAAAAGCGCAAAAAAGAGCTGCAGCTTTTCATTGACCGCATGGGAGCTAAGGCCAGCAAAGCGGCTCAAGCTCAGTCAAAGCAAAAGTTAGTAGACAAGCTAACCCAAGAAATTGAATTGATCCAGCTAGAAAAGCCAACGACCAAAGTTGCCTTCCAGCTACCCCACCCACCAACCTCTGATCGCATCATGCTGACAGTTCAAGATGGAGCTATCGGTTATAGCTTTGATCTTGTGAAAAACATGACACTACAGATCGAGCGCAAGCAAAAGATTGCTATTGTGGGCGCTAACGGCATCGGTAAAACGACACTGCTCAAAACATTAGTAGGCAAAATTCCCTCTCGTGGCGGGGTATTTAAACACGGTGGGCAGAATAAGGTTGCTTATTTTGAGCAAAATCTTTTGGATGATTTAGATTTAGAAGCAACAGTGCTCGATAACCTCATGCAAAAAACTCCTGTTGGCCAGGCTGCTGGTCGCACACTTTTGGGGAATTTTGGCTTTAATGGTGATGATGTATTCAAACCTGTGAAAGTACTTTCGGGCGGTGAGAAGAGCCGCTTGGGCTTAGCCTGCGTCTTGGCAACAGAGGCTAATTTCCTGCTCTTGGATGAACCAACAAACCATTTGGACATGCAGAGCGTTGAGGTATTAATCAAGGCCTTAAAAAACTATCAGGGAACGATGATCTTTGTTAGCCACAACAGGCAGCTTGTTAATGAGGTTGCTACACATATTTTTGCTGTCACAGCAGATGGTCGCTCACAGCTGTTTGAAGGGCAACTTGAAGACTACGAACGGTTAGCACCTTTGACAGGGTTTCCTAACGTATTTGATCGCAACTTTCTCTTAGCTGGCGAACGCACAGCTGAACCAGCAAAAGTGAAGATTAATACGAAAGATAACGAGCGAGACGAAAAAAAGAAGCGAAGCTATGCGAGTAAGAACTTAGTGCAGATTGAAAATAAGATGGAGAAACTTCGCAGTGAACTTGAGGCGCTAGATGCAGAACTCTGGACTCATACTGCTAACCACGACTTTGCAAAAACTGTCGCTTGCCAGCAGAAGCAAAACAAGCTTAAAGACGAGTTAGGTAGCTTGGAAGAAAGCTGGCTTGAACTCAACTCTTAATGTTTTTCCGTTCAAAGCAAGGAAGAGCTTGAAAAATCTCTTCCTTGCTGAATTTCAATCTTGATGTGCAGAGTTTAGATTCAGATGAGAAGTATGGTAGAATTTTAATATGGACAGCCTATCTATAAGTTTTTCTGGTTGTGCGTGGCATGTAGCATACCACTTTGGCGTCACCACCCAGATTCAAAAATATTTTGATACCAAACAAATTAAATTCCTTGGCGCCTCATCTGGGGCCATGTGTGCAGCAGTAGCGGCCTGTGATATTGATGGCAACGAAGCATTTCAGTTTTTACACGAAGCAGCTAGCCAATGGCAACATCGCCGTATAGGGCCTTTTGGCAATATGTCCAAGATCATCAATGATGCTTTTGAGAAACTGACGCCAACCTCCTTGCCTGACGACCTTTATAGCAGACTATTCATCTCAGTAACTGAGTTGCCAACTTTCCGCAATAAGCTCTTGCCCGATCGCCCACTTGCTGATCGCGCAGAACTCTTTAAAATTATTCGAGCCAGCACATATATTCCTCTCTATTACGAAAAACCAGCTATGTACAAAGGTCGCGCCTATATAGATGGTGGACTCACCAACAATCAGCCTATTTTGGATAGGTCAACGATAAAAATATCACCTTACAAGACCGAAACTCGTGCTGTTGACCTGCACCCTAACTATCACGCTCCCTATACAGATGCTCTTTTTCCTAAGCTAGAGCTACTCGAGCGCTTGTTTGCAGATGGCCAAAGAGACGGCAAAGTCTATTTTGAACGCCTCGTGGAACGAAAACCCGGACGCCTTCCACTCCGCAATTACACTTTGGGTAGCAGCAACTTCGTAGATAGTTCCTCCCAAAAAAAGCAACTTTTATAGCCGCCACTTTTAATTATAAAACACTTGCTATTGAAATCGCTCTCCGGTATCCCAAAGTTTTCTAACTGGAGGGATTATGAAACAGTATTTGTTGCCGGTTTTTCTAGCGATCTCAATTTCTGCATCAACAATAGCAAAACCCAATACGAAGGCATTGCAGCCATTTCGCTTTTTGGTAGCTGTCGTAGCATCAACTATCTTTATGACACAAAGCATTGATGCCTTAACTGATCCCAGTTGCAAAAATAGCACCAATCCTTATCTAGCAGGCTTTGCAGAAAATACACTAATTGCTATTCTCGATAACAACCAAATCAAAATTCAATCTCTCTTTTTACTAAAAGTAGATCAAGAAGTGCTTAGTCATTTTACTCCTGATGGCGAGGCAATTTTTTCGACTGTTGATTTCATCTGTCTTCCCAACCTCAAGAATCAAAATCAATTAGTGGAAGTCTGCACAAAATCAAGCTGTATTGATCTTGCAGAGGATTCTTTGATTCCTGTCGAAGGTATAAACGGAAATCGCTTTAATGCTTTAGCTCGTGATATCAACACCAACTTTAAAGTACTAGAAGGCGCAACATTTAAATCAGTTATTAGCTCCCATCGTTACGATGCTAAAAATCTTTCTCAACCCGTTACAGATAGCGGCCTTATCGCTGTGAAAAAAGCTAATAGCAAAGATTGGCTAATTGCAACGACACGAGCTTCTCTCGATCGAGATACAAAATATATTTATTATGGCAAGTATGTGCTGATTAGTGACAAAAATAAAAACGCAAGTTCAGCTCGGCGCCTGCTGGGTGGCCTGTTTGGCTTTTTGGCAGCTATTTACTTCGCTTAAAAAGAAATAATAGCTGCCTTAAACGAATATTACTTAGAGCTGACTGAAAAACAGACGCTGGGCCATACCCACTTCACTGACACCTAACTGTAATTTATAGGTATGGATAGGTCTACCTTTGACATCAATCTGCACATCCATCTTATAAGCTTTCACCTGATCAGGATATTGATCAGCAATCTTTGGCATGTCCTTGTAATGTGAAGCTAGTAGAGTAATCATACGCTCTTTAACAAAGAGCTTATTTGCTACTAATTCAGAACCAAAATAACCATCCTCAGGATTAGTACCAGTAAACAACTCATCTAAGATGACAATACCAAAGATCTCGTGACGCACTACGTCTTTACTAATATCAACCAAAGTACGCGCTCTATCGACTTCTGCTTGAAAAAGAGAAGCCCTATCACGGATATCATCACCAATATTCATAAAAGAGCCAATGAAAGAAAATGGTGTCACCACAACATCACTTGCCGGAGCAATACCCCAGCCTTGACCAAGCACTGCTGATAGAAGGATCGCTTTGAGAGCCGTAGATTTGCCACCAGTGTTAGAACCTGTCAGAATGATACCTCTGAACCCATTTTCAAAATGGATGCTATTGGTCACAACCTTCGTTGGAGCAATAGCTGGGTGCCAAAAGTTCTTCAAAGCCAAGTGAGGGTCATGAGTTGTTGATGCAGTATCAACTAAGCAAAAACCAGCTGGTTTGTCTTTATGCTCTTTGATGAGCTTAACAATTGACAGGAGAGCATCAGCCTCCCCACCCATTTCAATAAACTCACCCAGTTGATCGAGAATTTGACGGATCTTTTTATCAGTGTTTAGCACAGTACCAAGATGCCACAATGGTGAAGCATTTTTCTTATAAGCAGGATTTTCCAATAAGGTTTTTTGTACTTCTAAGAAAGTTTTGGTAAATGCATCTTGATCACTAAAAATTTTACTATAAGTACCGCTGTTTTTAATGACAGCCTGAAGATACTCGCAAGAGTCAAAGATAGATTGTAATTTAGCAGTAGCGCGAAACATCTCAGCAACAGCTAACCCTCGTTTATGGAGATAGCGAACTAGCTCTATATTTTCACTCTGACTAGACACGGAGAGATAAAGCCCACCAATACCAAAAATACTGCCCATATAAGGGTTTTTAAGCTCTCTTCTCCCTTTGAAAACATTAAACACTTGATAGAAGAAATTATAGTCAGCCTTTAGAGCGCCGAGCTCACCCATGTAGGTTCCCACTAAAAAAGCTGCTGCTGCTGTGAACGGTACTTTTAACATATGATAAGCACCAAGTGCCTTATCAGGCACTTGGACACCTAAAAAACCATGGTAAAGCCTGCTTTCAATCATGGCATCCAAAGCTGGGTCTCGATTCCAAAATGCAAAAAACTGCTCTTGAACATCTGCAAACTGTTGCACAGCTTGCTCTAAACTAGCTGCTAGATCTGGATCATTGATTAACTTAACAAGCAACTGCCTACGTTTGTAAATGGTTTCACTATCCACAAGAGGATTTGCCAACATTGCAGCTAAAACAATCCGTCCTGCCACTGTTTTCGTACGGTCAAGAGAAGAAAACAAACCAGTTTCAGGTAAGAAAAATTCCAGGTCATTTAAGGTTGGAGCAACATTAGAAATGAAAGCGGAATCTTGTCGATAGGCAGGCAAAAACCGCATAGCCTCAGCTGCTGCAATTAACAGGTCATATTCTGAGAGTTTAGAAAATTCAACTTTTTTAGGCTGCTGCTCTCTGGCTTTCTTACGGTTGGTTTCCTTAATTAAGGCATTAAAATCGTTGGCTAAGTGTCGCCTTTTACTATGATCTTCATCTATGCTCGCTTTCAGCAGTGTCTCAATAATCTCATGATAGGAGGACGCTGGACTAACGGCACTAATGTCTCTTGCTAGCAAAGCAGCCAGCAAAATAGACGAGACTATTCGAAAAACTTTCATGATTTATCCTATTAATAAAAGTAAAGTGAAATTTTGGCCAATCTAGCCAATATGCATGTATGGTGTCAAATAAATTAAGACTATTGTGAACTACCAACCTTAAATCACTTACATGATTTAAGGACACCCCTAAAGGGG
>CALBMD010000104.1 GCA_937896265.1 uncultured Pseudomonadota bacterium | reverse complement strand
AGCGTTGCTTTGTCGTCGCGAAATCCTCATGTACCAATATGTACACTGCGGTTTCACTCCTCCTTGCGCCTTGCACCCAACCGAACTTCAAATCCTTTGAATTTATTAATAAATTTCAAAAAAAATCTCACTTCTCGACTTTAGTTTCTTCTGCTTGGCGCGCAGCGACATCAGCGGCAGCTGCTCCTACATGTGGAGCAGATTCCCTGGCGTAAATAGGAATCAAACCCTTCACATCAGGATCAACGATGGTAAATCTATCTGCCTGTGAAAAGACTTCTTCCATAGTATCAAGGTAGAGGCGTCTACGAGTAATCTCAGGAGCAGTACGGTAAGCAGTTAAAACTGTCTTAAATTTCTCTGCATCCCCTTTCGCCTTATTAACGATATTTACGGCATAAGCTTCCGCTTCAGCAACCATACTCAATGCCTTACCACCAGCCTCAGGGATCACTTTGTTATAAGCTCCCTTAGCTTGGTTGATCAATTGATCTTTCTCCTGACGAGCAACGTTAACCTCATTAAAGGCATCACGAACACTTTCAGGGGGGTTTACATTCTGTAAGTTTAAGTTGGTTATCGTAACACCCATATCAAAACGATCTAGTGTTTCTTGCGTTAAGCGGCGAGCGGCTTCCGCAATAGAGACACGATCAACTGTCAGAACGTCTGAAACTAGCTTATCGCCGACAACACGACGCATTACAGAAATCGAAATATCGCGAATATTAGTACTCACACCAACAGCATTAAAGAGAAACTTGCGGGCATCATGGACTTGATATTGGACTATCCACTCAACAACAGCTAGTTTCAAATCACCTGTGAGCATAAGGCTTTCTTTATTAAGCTGAGGGGCACTCAACTTACGACCATCTTTGCGAAACCCAAACTGCTCTTCGTGAATACGAGTGACTTCAACTTTATAAACCTGATCAATACCAAAAGGGAGTTTAAGATGCAGGCCTTCATCAGCGATATCATAGAAAGCTCCTAAACGAGTAATGACTCCTTTTTGGGTTGTTTCTACTTGATAAAAGGAAGATAAAGCTCCATAAGCAGCAACAAACAACCCCAGAATTACCCATTGAAAAAAAGCATTCGGGGGGGGTGGCTGGTTATTTCCTCCGGTATTATTGTTTTTGTTTTTACCTAAACCTGAAATCATCCGATTCAAGTCCTCCATAACCTGTTCGAAAGTTTTACCTGTGCGTCTACTCATAATAGCTATTACCCAAACAAAATGAATAAAACTAAGACTACTCACTCAAAGAAAGCTGTTTGAAAACAAGAAGAGTTCTATGCTGAAACTTTAATCCAGCTCCTCCTCGTCTTCATACTGAAACTCAATATTATGGGATAGGTAACGAAAAGAATAGTAAAAATTTTACTTGGCGCGGCAATTGAAGGACGGTAACTGTGAAGCAAAGCCGCGATCTTTAGCTGCTTCATAAATCTGGCAGCTATAATCATTTTTAAACCGATCTTTCTCAGCTTGCAAAACAGAACGAAGGAGATCTTTATAACTAGATATAGGTTGCATATAACGAATTGCTGATAAAAGTAACTCCCCAACGCGTCTTGTACTCATTTTTTGTTTTATATGCAAATCCCAAAAGAAACCTGATACAACTTGTGAGGCGCTATGATACTGAGGATTCTCCCCTTCACTAGGATTTTTATCAGCCTGATAATCACTATCCATATACTTGCGGGTGTTTGCTGCAGTACGCAAACATGATTTTGTAGCACAGGAGGTACCGCGGCTGTCACAAACACTGCTCCCCATGCAAGGATTCTCCAACTGTAACTCCGCCAATGCGTCAGCAATCCCCTCAACAATAGTTTTTAGATCAAAGTCATTTGTAATCATAACGTGTTCAAAAAGAATCGCATGCGAAAACTCATGTGCAATAGGCGCAGGATCACGATGAAGATTACGCAAGTAGCCAATAGTATCTGGATAATTAATATAAGCCCGTGCCGCCTTTACCCATCCTTTATGCACAATATTGGGATCAACAAATTCTGGTGAGCGGCCTTCTTCAGGATAAGGCCTGAGAACAATCTGTGCATTAGACCAATTGCGATAGCCTAAACTAACTGCCCACTCGAACTGTGCTGACGCCGCAGCAAAAATACTAGTTTGGGCAAATTGGTCACTACTGGGATCAAATGCGAATTTCAATTCTTTGTTATAGGCTTCGCTAACGGAACTTGGCACTGACATGACAAAACTATCTGAACAAAGGTAGCCCTTATTTTGCATTCCTTGCACTGAAATCGTCTTAAGTGCTGTCTTTTTTGGATCTTCTAACGCTGTTAATGAGCCAACCAAAGGTGTGGCCAATGCTATCAAATCTATATAACGCACATCATCTTTGCCCAATAGCACAATCAAACCTTGGAATAAATTCTCAGCATTACCAACACCAAATTGCACTTGCCATGCTGGATAAAAGACAGCCGCCTTGCTATCCCAATAAGCAAATTTATTTTTGCTATAAAGCAAATAGCAACGCTTATCACCTGTATCACCACAGTCAGGATGCTCGCTTTTTTTATTATATTGCTGAAAGAGCAAGCTAGCATTTGCCTTTTCTGTGGCAAAGCCAGGGATTAAATCGTGAACTGTTGCTTCAGCAAATTGAATTGATTTTAGATGAGCAGTCTTTTCTGAAGTCAGAGGAAAAAATTCATAGCTAACGCTATTAATCTGTATCTCATCAACCATTTTCAAAAGATAAGAGCCTAAAGCTCGCAG
>CALBMD010000103.1 GCA_937896265.1 uncultured Pseudomonadota bacterium | reverse complement strand
CTTACCAAGACCGACTTCATCTGCAAGTACTGCTCGTACACGCTCTCGTGAAGAGTTTTAGCTCACTCAATTTGAAGCCGCGGCTTTCAAGTATTGTGCAATCTTCGATAGCTATTTTTGCTTCACGATCATTTTTCCCATGAATCGCATGAACATGCATTGGTTCATGATCTTTCTTGTGGATATAGATTTTGAGCTTATTATTCAACCATTCAACTACAGGCACATATACCTCCACACCAACACTAAAAGTGTATACTAAGTATGTATATTGTCAACTTTGTAGTTATATTCAGTCTTTTCAACACGTTAAATCGACACTTCCCGACTAACTTAGAATTAGCTTTTCACCGTCACACTATATAGATCAGATAGTGGGGGTAAGCTATGAACTACAAAGTAAAATTTGGCGATATCTGGAAGCTTGGCAATCATCGGTTGCTATGTGGCGATAGCATCGAACCTGCCATGATGGAGCGTTTCTTAGCCGGGTACGAACCCGCTATTTGCGTAACTGATCCACCTTATGGAGTTAACTACAAAACCAGAACAAGCAAGTTGGCACTGCATGATCTAAGGGTGAAAAATGATCATGTGGTGAGCTGGGGTGACGCGTTTAAATAGAATGAAAGCGATGAAAAGCTATATGGAGCTAGATTTGGGGGAGATCCTTCGCCATCGGCTCAGGATAAGTCTTAGGCGCTTTTGCGCCTAAGACTACTTTTTAACCCCACGGATTACAGTGCGCTTATTTTGTGCTAATTCTTTTTTTCGAATACGAATATTCTTCGGTGTGCATTCAATCCATTCATCGTCATCGATCCACTCAATGCACTTCTCAAGAGACATTTCGCGAATACCTGCCAAGATAATTAGACCATCAGAAGCGGTTGTACGAATGTTAGTTAGCTTCTTTGGTTTCACTGGGTTGACGTTCATGTCATTTTCACGTGAGCACTCGCCAATCACCATGCCTTCATAAACCTCAGCGCCAGGACGGATAAATAATACGCCACGTTCTTCGAGAGACTGTAGAGCATAATCAGTCGCTTTACCTTGTCTATCAGCAATCAAGGTGCCATTTTTACGGGCTAACATAGTGCCTTTATAAGGCTCATAACGCAAAATTTCTGAAGAAATCAAACCTGTTCCGCGAGTGATCGTCAAGAAGCGGCTTCTAAGACCAATAAGCCCGCGAGAAGGGATATCAAATAATAAGCGTACCCGGCCATGGCCTTTGGTCTCGTATTTCGACAAGATCCCTTTACGTTCTTGCATGAGCTCTGTCACTTCGCCAACATTGTCTTCAGGCAAGTCGAGAGTTGCTCGTTCAATAGGCTCTAACTTTTGCCCATTTTCATCATACTTCATAAGTACTACAGGTCGGCCTACCATGAATTCTAGGCCTTCGCGACGCATCGTCTCAATCAAGATACCAAATTGTAATTCACCGCGACCACGTAGGTAGAACATATCAGAGCTTTCAGACTCTTCGAAGCTTAGGGCTACGTTACTGCGGATTTCTCGCTCTAAACGCTCACGTAGTTTTCTCGATTGGATAGCTTCGCCATCGCGTCCAGAAAAGGGGCTAGTGGTAATAGAAAAGCCCATCTTTAATGTTGGAGCATCAACAATAATGCGCTCAAACGGCTCAACATCAGGGCCCCCTGCTAGGGTGTCGCCAATAAATACGTCGTTGCAACCCGCTATAATACCAATATCACCAGCTTTTAGCTCTTCGACTTCAACTTGCTTTAGTCCTTGGAAAGCAAATAGCTTAGTTACTGTGAATTGTTTGACGATCTTTTCTTTTTTCGCTTCGTTATAACCTAGGCGGTAAACGGCGCTCTTAACTTTCACAGATCCTTGGGTAACGCGCCCAACAGATAGCTGGCCAACATAATCTGACCAAAGCAAGTTAGAGAGCTGCATCTTAAACGGAGCATCGATTTCGACGCTAGGCCCTTGAATTCTTTCAAGGATACAGTCAAAAAGGTCTCGCAGATCCCCTTTCTTCTCTCCTGAAATAAGTTGTGGGACGTCTGCTAAAGATCGTGTGCACCACCCCTCACGAGCGCAGGCATAAATAATAGCGAATTCGCATTGCTCTTCGCTGCCACCAAGCTCAACAAATAAATCAAAGGTTTCATCTACTACTTCGTGAATACGACGGACACCTTCTCCTTGAACCTCAGGGCGATCCACTTTGTTGATACAAAGGATAATGCGGTGGCCTTTTTGAATCGCTTTTTGCAATACAAAGCGAGTCTGTGGCAAAGGGCCTTCTGAAGCGTCAACAAGTAAGATAGAGCCATCAACTGAACCTAATATACGCTCAACTTCACCGCCAAAGTCTGCGTGACCTGGGGTGTCGACGATATTCATCTGGTAGTTTTGGTAGCGAATCGAGGTATTTTTAGCCAAGATTGTGATACCGCGCTCACGCTCTAAGTCATTAGAGTCCATAGCGCGCTCAACAACTTTCTCGTGGTCGGCAAACAAACCTGATTGGCGTAAAAGACCATCGACGAGGGTTGTCTTGCCATGGTCAACGTGGGCGATAATACTTAGGTTACGGACGTCAGAACGAATCATTTAGGGCTACTTCTTTCTTTTTTTTTTCTAATTCTTGCTTAAGTACATGGTCCATCAAAGCAAACACATACCGCAGTGGAATAATGCCGTCGAGCTTACGCCCGTTGATGATGAGGGTTGGAGTCGCGTCGATACCTAATGTTTCAGCAATCTGAATCTCTTCGACGATTTTATCTTTTGTCTCTTCGCTATAGTAGCAGGCGTTGACATCGAGTTCATTGACTTTAACTTGCAGCACCGAGTCGTTGAGTTTGGCTTGATTGCTGTAGAGCCAATCGTGGGTTTCCAAGAAGTGTTTACCCGAGCAACTGGATAAATAAGCAGCTTTACATGCCATTTGATGAAAAGGGTTGGTGATTTTTGGATGGCAGTTATGATCTAAAGGATAATGAAAGTACTGAATAGCAATGTCTTTGCCATAGCGCTTAGCAATCTTTGGTAGCATATCATTAGCTAGGTAGCCGCATAGTGGACACTGATAGTCAGAGAAAAGGCTTAT
>CALBMD010000102.1 GCA_937896265.1 uncultured Pseudomonadota bacterium | reverse complement strand
GCTGCTCCATGGCCCCTGTAATCTTGGTAAGAAGCTTAACCTTTATAGTCTCAAACTCTTTATTGTAAAGCTTAATCTTAGCTCTTTCCTCAACGACCTCTGCCCCTAGATCGTATGTATTTCCCCCAGAGTAAACTGTATAGTCAATAGGATTAATCGCTTTTAAATCACGTCGGCGTATTAAAAAGATAGTTGAATAGGCATCGATAGTATCTTTGATAAGCTTATACTGTCGGTATTTGAGCTTGCCTTTAGTAAAGTCTTTCTCAAAAACAATATTTTTTTGATAGTCAAATAAAATATCCATAGTTTGGAAATAACTGCGTTCCTGCTTGTCCATACGTAAAAAAATAGTACGGTTAGTATCGAGCTCAAAAAATCCTTCAACGATATCTTTGATAGGATAGAGTTTTTCATACCATTTCGCTGATTGAGCTGTTAGCTTGAAATATATAGCCCAATGATTATTGATATGCATGAGATCTTTGCCGACACTCATAGTGCAGGTACCTACATGAATACGACTGATCCAAGTTTCATGAAAGGCATGAAAGACAATATTTTCGCCTAATTTGAAGCGGTATTTATTGAGTATCTCTTCCCCTGGTTTTGGAATATTGGCGATAGTTGTGATTATTTTAGGATCAACTTTTTCAGTGATGTTAATTTCTTCTAAGGGGGTTTCTTTTTCTTTACCAAGCATGGGACTATAAGTGGTGAGTAAAAACATAGCCATAAGCAAAAGGACCTTCATGCCTGCCTCAATAGATCGGGGATATAGTGCTACTGTAATCATACCTTAGGAGAGCGAATATGTTTATCAGCGTCTTCGATATCTTCAAGATCGGCATTGGCCCTTCAAGCTCTCATACCGTTGGGCCTATGAAAGCCTGTGGGCGGTTCCTTGAGGAGCTAGGCGATGCTCTGCCACGAGTTGTAAGCGTTGTTGTTGAACTCTACGGCTCCTTGGGTTCTACAGGTAAGGGTCACGGCACACATAAAGCAGTGATGCTAGGCCTTTCTGGTGAAAAGCCTGATGCTATTGAATCGGATGCTATTGATGGAATTTTACAGGATATTGAATCTAATAAAGAAATTTGCCTTGCTGGCCGCATTAAGATTGCCTTTGATCCTGAGACTAACATAGTCTTCTTCCGCAAAAAAACACTTAGCCTTCATTCTAATGGTATTAAGATCTTAGCCTACGATAGTAAACAAAATCTTATCACAGAGAAGGTTTATTTCTCTATTGGTGGTGGTTTTGTTAAAAGCGAGGCTGAAATGCAAGCTACCCAGGCCTCTGTGGAAGAAAAACCAGTGCCTTTTCCTTTTGATAATGCCAAAGAAATGCTTGCTACTTGCGCTAAAGAGAATATATCTATCTCGCAAATGATACGTGCTAATGAGCTGACGCGTCGTAGTGCTGAGGAAATCGACAGCAAGTTAGATCACCTTTGGGCTATTATGTCAGCTTGTATTGATCGTGGATGCCTGCAAAGCGGTGTCTTGCCTGGCAGGCTAAAAGTAGAAAGGCGGGCAGGTCAGCTGTTCAAGGATCTCAAAGCTCGACCTAAACCAACTGTTGCGGATCCACTTGTGGTACTTGATTGGGTCAACCTCTTTGCTATTGCTGTCAATGAAGAAAATGCCTCTGGGTCTCGTATTGTATCAGCACCGACTAATGGTGCTGCAGGGATCATCCCTGCTGTCTTGCGCTATTTTCATGAATTTAGTGGCCGCTCATCTCCTGAGGCTTTGCGTAACTACCTTCTTACAGCAGCGGCTATTGGCACGTTGTTTCTCAAGAATGCTTCTATTTCTGGTGCCGAAGTTGGCTGTCAGGGTGAAGTTGGTGTTGCCTGTTCTATGGCTGCAGCAGGACTTACTGAAGTTTGGGGCGGTACCCCCGAGCAGGTTGAGGAGGCAGCAGAAATCGCTATGGAGCACAATCTTGGGCTTACTTGTGATCCTATTGGTGGGCTAGTGCAAATCCCTTGTATTGAGAGAAATGCAATGGGATCAGTGAAAGCAATCAATGCTGCTCGCATTGCCTTTTCTGGCGATGGCAAGCATTTCGTATCTTTGGATTCAGTCATCCGTACAATGAAAAAAACCGGGGTCGACATGAAAACTAAATACAAGGAGACCTCTCGAGGGGGCTTGGCGGTCAATGTCGTCGAATGTTAATATGATAAAAAGCCCTTCATGCCAAAGGATCTCAATTTGCGTTCAATTATTCTTACTTTTGTCGCTATAGGTTGTGCTTCGGGTCAATTTCGCAGCTCTGATATGGCCAAGAGATCATCAAGAGAAGCAAATGTAGTGGTACAAATTGATGACATTCAGCCTGTTAAAGCAGGCGAAGCATTTGAATTTGGTTTTTGGTCAGAAAACGCCAGTTATTGTACTATTCAGCCTGGTGGCAAGAAGCTGTTGGTTAAGATTGAGCGTAGCTATTATAAAGTTAAGGTACCTGGCTCGCGTGCTGTTCAAACTGTCAAGGTGATCTGCGTTGGTCCAGACGGCCAGGCTCAGGACTCTAAACAGGTGACGGTGAACTCTCCGCAGAGTCACCCGCCTGAAGTAAAATCGCTTCTTTTATCTTTGACAGCAACTTTTCCTCAGCAAGTCGCAGATGGTGCCCCTGCACCTATAAGCTATACAGTTAAAGATGCAGTGCGCTGTGATGTTTTTGGTACAACAGCAGCTTCTGCTGCTGATGGAACCTATGATGTTAGCATTGCTAATCTTTATGCAGATTTTAATGGAACTATCATCTGTTACGATAAAGACGGAAAATCGAAGACTGTTGAGGTTAAAATAGACGCGGTTTTAACGCCAGCCATACCAGACAACACGCCACCAAGACTCAGTTTAACAGCAAATTACCCCTCGCAGGTGTTGAAAGGCGCGGCAGCTATAGTGAAGTATAGCACTCGTAATGCCACTAGTTGCAATGCATTTAGCGAAAATAATGCGGCGCATAATGATGGTGAACACATCGTTAACCTTAATAATATGCAAAGTGACTTTACTGGAACAATTCAATGCTCTGGAGCTAGTGGACAAAGTAGCCAGGTTAGTGTGACTATCAAGATTATATACCCTCCTGTAAGCGTTACTTTGGGTATCCCCAATCCTAATCCTGTAGCCAGCGGCGGTGATGTAGTTGTGCCTTTTACTATCGTAAACGCTGTTAGTTGCTGGATCATGAATGATGTTAGTCGCGTGATTAGCCCAACAGCTACCAGTTATACATTGCAAAATGTAACGAGTGACACCACTTTTTCTTTGACTTGTAGCGGTGAAAGCGGACAGCCTATCACTAAATCGACAGCGATCCAGCTTGAAGCGCCGAGTAATGATCTCGTTTTGACTCTCGACGATGCTCCAGAGGTCTTTTATGATAAAGCAGCACGATTATCTTACACGGTACAAAATGCAACTACCTGTTCTTGGAAGATTGATAATGGTGCTTATACAGAGTCAGGAGCTGCTAGTGGTTCGCAAACTTTTCAGGTGCTACTCAAGCAAGATTCAATAGTTACAGTAACTTGTGAAAATGATGTCCCTCAGCAGCTTTCAAGAAGTAAGCCAGTTACTGTCCAGGCTGTAGTCGATTCCCCTTCCCTGCAATTTCCCCCGCAAAACTTCTATTTTCTTTTTGTTCTCGATAATTCGGCATCAATGAGCGCTGTTGCTACTAAAATGGCTGCTGCTATGAACAGTTATATTAGGTGTCAAGGACAGCCTGTATCTTCGTCTTGTCCTTTTGGATCAGTTTTTCCCACATTGATGAATGTAGAAACGCATTTGGGGGTTATTAATACGCAACTTCGTACCTTTGCGCCTAAAGATGGGGCAAAGCTTGAGAAAGAGTTCGTTAGTTTAGCAAGCAGGCAGGAAAATGTGAGTCGTGTTCATATAAGCTATTCCGATGATTTGCTTTATAATAAAGACCCCTATTTTGCTCAATTTTTAATTGATTATGATGTTGATGTCGAGTACCCAGGTATTTCTGGACAACCTGGCTTTGGTGATCTTGTTCATTATCAGGTGTGGAATGTTTTTAAAGGCAAGGTTCAGCCAATGGTTAATAAACTAGCGACAGTTCGCTCTAGCATTTATGCTGAACGGACGGCTGTTACTAACCGCATAGGTACCTCACGAGAGAGGTCTGATGATAAAGCAAAGAAGAAAAAACTTAACGATATGTTTGATAGAATTAAGCGGACTGACTCTAATGGGACAGAGAGAGGTGAGCTACCTAGCTTGTCTAGCGTGGACGCTAATCTCTCAAAACCTCCTTGTACTTATAAGTGGTTTAAACCTGCAGACAAGTCTTCATCGCAAGACTATTGCTTTGTTGCAGCTCTCCAAATTGCAGGAACGGCCAGCAGGGCAGAGCCAGGCATTATGGCCTTTGATCAACTTATAGACAGGTATGACAACCAAAACATTCCTCTTTTTGAGTCAGGTGTTGTCGCTAATGTTGTTTTTGTTTCAGATACCCAAGACCCTGGTTCATGGTCACTTGCGACCGATAGTTCGGGAAGCTTGTTTTTAGATGGCGCTAAAGCTTCAAAGGTTACTGTTGGTGGCGCAACTATGTCTTACACGGATTACTTGCTGCAAAGAAAGACGGCAAGCTACTTTTTCAACCGAGCTAAAGACAATTCTCAGGTTTCGTCTTTGACTTTTCATGGCATAGTACCTAAAGATAAAACTTGTCCAGGAAGTGACGAGCCTTTCGGTGCTTTGACCTATCAAAAGCTTATTGCCGACAGTGGAGGCAAAATAGTTGATATGTGTACTGCTGGCGACGATATGTTAAATAGTTTGCAAGATATCTTTGCTAGCACGCGATTTGTAACGAAAACCTATAACTCAAGGCTAGTCATTAAGAACATTGTTTCTATTAAAGAAAAGGGAACAGGCAATCTTTTGACTAATTTCCAGATAAGTGCGGATGGTAAAACACTTACGGTCAATCATGTTGATGTTTTAAACTCACCAGGGCTTGATATATCAGCAGTCTGCTATAAAGGCGTGCTGACTGATGTTTCTTGCTCCTTTACTTCAGGCGGGTAGAGTTAGTACCACTCTGTGGATTTAG
The DNA here is from genome assembly GCA_937896265.1 of uncultured Pseudomonadota bacterium. Taxonomy (GTDB): domain Bacteria; phylum Bdellovibrionota_B; class Oligoflexia; order Oligoflexales; family Bog-1112; genus CALBMD01. Next base: position 6,162 of record CALBMD010000102.1, on the reverse strand, counting down.
GAATGTCCCTACACCCTTAGCCATGCAGTGCGGTTCCCATCGTAACCAAGTTAGTTATTTTTTAGCTTGAGGCTGGCGCGTTGCTGGTCGTACTCCAACAACCCCTAGTAACAAAATACAGGCAGCCAAGCCGCAGCCGACGATAAACCAAATAACAGCGTCCCAGCGTCCGGCATCTGCCAGGTATCCTAAGAGCGCCCCTTGGAAGGTTCTGCCTAAATAGCCAAATAGACCAATAAACCCAGCAGCAGCTCCGACGGCTTTCTTAGAGCTAAAGTCTAATCCAGCAACACCAAGCAACATCACTGGTGGATAAATAAAAAAACCAATGAGTGCTAAGCTCATCATGTGATAACCAATATGGCTAAATGGTTGCAGTACTAAAAATAAGAACCCTAACACAACAGGCAGCATGCAGGCTAAAGAGACCAGAGCTCTTTTGCCCTCTAGTCGATCTGACAACCAACCCATCAAGAGTGTGCTTGGGATGCCAGCCAGCTCTAGCACAAAAACACTCATGCCACCTTGCAAAAGGTTTGCGCCTTTAGTGACCTTCAAATAAGTTGGCCCCCAATCCAGCATGCTATAGCGGCAAATATAAACAAAAAAATTGGCTAGGGCGAAGACCCAAATATATTTATTAGTTAAAATTTGATCCCAATAGATCTCTTTGTGGCTCAATTCTTTTTCGTAAGTCAGTCCTGATTGTGGCATGTCCTTACGATAAATTTCTATTGGTGGTAACCCTTCTGATTGAGGGGTATCACGTAATGTCGCATATAAATAGCCAGAGCATAAAATAGCTAGAAACGCTGGGACATGGAAAGCTGCCTGCCAGCCGTTTAATTGTCGGCAAGCTTCTACCGCTAGAATTCCAATCAAGGCACCGCCAAGATTATGCGATATGTTCCAAAAAGCAAAAACCTTGCCTCGCTCATTGGTGCTAAACCAATGCCCAAGAATGCGGCCACAAGGGGGCCAGCCCATTGCTTGAAACAAACCGCAGAAGGTCCAAAGGATAAGATGGGTCGCGTAGTCTCTGGTCATAGCAAAGGCAATATTACAGAGAGCTGCAAGGGTTAGGCCTAAGGGCATGAATGTCCTTGGGTTGCTGCGATCGGAGATGCCACCAAGAATGAATTTGCCTAAGCCATAAGCTATCGAGGAGCAAGCAATAAGGTGGCCTACCTGCGCGTTGCTATAACCAAGATCGCTGCGCATTTCAAGCTGTACTAGACTTAAGTTATTGCGGACAAAATAATAAACTGTATAGCCAATAAAAGTGGCTTCCAGCATCTGTCTCCTGAGTAGAGGGTAGCGCTCTGCAATCTCAACAGAGCCTGCTAGCGGCTGGTGGGCCGCTGCCTTTAAAAAACCGATACTCACTGGGTTATCGTTTCAGCAATTGGAAGAGATCGATAGGGATTGGAAAGAAAGTTGTCGACTTTCCTTCGCCAGAAGAAATATCTTTCATTGTGTCTAAGTAACGTAAAGTAATAGCATTGCTTTGTGAGCCTAAAATGGCGGCAGCTTCAGTGAGCTTTTTGGCGGCTTCTAGCTCTCCTTCTGCAGAGATAATTTTGGCTCGTTTGTCTCTTTCAGCCTGTGCTTGCTTGGCCATAGCGCGCTGCATTTCTATAGGTAAGTCAATCGCTTTAACCTCAACAGCAGTCACTTTGACACCCCAAGGCTCTGTTTGCTCATCAAGGAGAGTCTGTAGTCTAGCATTAATCTGATCGCGCTGTGACAGGATCTGGTCAAGTTCAAATTGGCCGATAACACTGCGTAGGGTTGTTTGAGCAATCTGAGCTGTAGCGTGTAGGTAGTTTTCTACAGAGATAACTGATTTAGCAGGGTCATTGACGCGATAATAAACAACGCCATTGACTTTTAGTGTCACGTTATCGCGAGTGATAATGTCTTGTGAAGGAACATCCATGGTGCCCGTGCGTAGATCCACGCGCATCATACGCTCGATTAAAGGCACTAAAATGATTAAGCCTGGGCCCCTGACCCCAGAAAAGCGACCTAATCTAAAGACAACTGCTCTCTCAAATTCTTGAAGAACCTTGAGGGTATTGAACATTAGAAAGGCAAAGAGAATTATAACAAATAGTAAAAAGCTCATTCTATTCCCCCTCCTTAATCGTCAGCGTCATACTTTCATCAGCATCATCAAGAACTTCGCAGCTATCCCCAGGCTGAAAATTAATATTGAAAGCTTTAGCGTTCCAAATTTCCCCAGCAACTCTGACTTGATAGCCGTGGAAGTTTCCCATCTTAGCATCTAACTTGGATACAATGATAGCTTTTTTTCCTTTGAGGCTATTGTAGCTAGTTTGTTTGGAACCTTGCTGCCTGTTTCGTAGGAGAAAATAGCCCATGGTTGCTACAAATAAAATAATCGCAGTAAGGGCTGTCAAAATAATCTGATGACTCACGGCCACATAACCGTCTTCATTGCTGTACAAAAATAAAGATCCCATAGCTAATGAAACTAAGCCACCAACAGTTAGGATTCCATAGCTAGGAATAAAAAATTCAAGGAAAAATAAAACAAACGCCAGCACAATAAGACCTAAAGAGCCAAAATTGAGCGGTAGTACCTGAATGCCAATACCTGCGAGTAGGAGAAGGATGGAACCTGCAATGCCAGCTATTAAAGTGCCTCCCATTTGGACTTCAAGGTAAAGTAGAGCCATGCCAGCCATCAGCAAGATATAGCTAAGGTTGGGTTCAGCAAGGATATTAAGAAGCTCTTGACCTTTGTCCATATGGTAGTATTCAAATTCTGGTGAAGCACAAGTTAGGGTTGTCTTGTTTCCTAAGAGTTGGGTGCTGCGACTATTTACAAAGCCACAAATATCCCAATGCTTGTCAACAATACCATCGATGAGTTTTTGTTTGAGTGCGTCTTGAGCAGTAAAAGACGCAGCGTCTTTGATCATCTGTGCATAGCCTTCAGCATTGCGCCCTCGAATTTGAGCAAAACTCTGCATTAGAGCTGTAAGGTCATTAATAGCTTTGTTTCGTAAATCACCTAGCTCACCAGCAGGATTGATAGGTGTCGCAGCACCAATGTTAGTTCCGCTTGCCATGACGGTAACATGCGCTGCCCCTGCAATAAAGGCGCCAGCACTAGTCGCAGAAGCTCTTCAGGAAACACCCAGACCACAGTTGGTATAGCTGATTCTCCGATGAGACTTAGAATCTTCTTCGTTGTGGAAACTAAGCCGCCTGGCGTATTGAGAGTAATTAAAACATAATCAAAGCTCTCGTTTTTGGCTTTGGTATAACCTAATGTGAGATAGCTGAGTGTTGCGGGATTGATGGAGCTGTCGATACTAAGTACCAAAATTCTGCTTGTTTTATCTTCAGCATAAGCAAAAAAGTTGATCCAGAGAAGAAAGAACAATCTCGCAAAACTCATCTTAAACTCCTGCAGTATCAGTTATTATCTCATCTGGTGGTTTAGTATAGATGATAAAATCACCGCGTAGTATACCTTTAAATAGCCAAACCACAGCTTCACTAACGGGCATTGCTTGAGCAAACATCTCTCGCATTTGCTGTTCAATTTCAATCTCAATAGGTGCTTTTTCTCTTTGCGCCTCTATCAAGCGCACAGGTTTTGGCGCATTGCGGTAGGAATCCATGATACGTGTTTTCACAAAATCAGGGCAGAATACAGCAACGCTAATGTTACTCCCGCTTAGATCATCGCGCATTGTTTTGGTCAATGCCACCACCGCATGTTTGGTTACAGTATAAGGAGCCATACCGCCGACTGTTTCCAGACCTACGATCGATGAAGTGTTTATGATCATACACCGCTCATCTTGCTCCATCATTTTAGGTACAAAAGCTTGGATCCCATGAATCACACCTTTGAGATTAACATCGATTATCCAGCTCCAATGAGCTGGTGATGGTTGCCAAGCAGCTCCACCTACACCGACTCCAGCATTATTGAAAAGATAATGCACAGCATGAAAAGTTTGATATGCTTTAGCTGCTAAATCTATCAAAGCAGTAGGTTGTCTTACGTCAGTAAGAACCGCAGTAGCATCAGCCCCTTCCTGTTGTAAAGCCAATTCTAGCTTAGTCAAAGGTTCTATTTCAATATCAGCTAATACAATCTTCATGCCTAGAAAATGACAATGCCATGCGATCCCTGCACCTATTCCACTAGCTGCGCCAGTTATTACAGCTACTTTGTTTTTAAACATTTCTCTTCTCACATGCTTTAACTAGCCTGTTCACAAGATTTTGCCATGATTTTTGTTCTTTGGGCTTTACCCAATCAAAATCAATGAGAAGCCAATCTGGATCGTTTGGATCAAGCCCTAAGACAAGAATATAGTCTGCTGAGGTCACAAAAAATTGCGACTTGTATGGGAAGAGGTAGCCGCCATGCTCTTGTTGGTATTTCTTAGCTTCGTGATAGTTTGCAAACCACAGGTGCAAAAATCCCCTGTCAATATAGAGCATTGCGGGATCATAGGCAGGGGCCATTGCTTGTCTGAGCTTTCGCCAAGATTCAAACCCTTCTTCATAGGCAATCACCTCTAAGGCATCTTTGTGTTGAAAATCACTCAGAGGTTTACTGCTTAAGGTGCTAATTTTGTTCACTCTAGCAAGGGCATCTTTAATTTTATTGGGGTCTTCGGATCGAAGAGCTTTTAAAAGCAGGGACGCTTTTATTTTTAATTCTTCGATAGTCTTGTTGCTTGAATTGTGCACAATAGCTCCTTTTATCGCTACCTTATCGCCTGCTTTGCGGTAGTGTTTAAGAAACAATTGGTTATTCAAGATAGAGCATTTAACAGGGTGAATTCATCTTTGGCAGGCAGGCTCCCCTTTGAACCTAGCTTCAATCTAATTGAGATTATGGCACATAGCAAGAGTCTTTTAGGAACTTTCCTGAAAAACCAACTGCATGGGTTGCTAAAATCCTTCCTAGCCCTAATCCCAATGCCAATTTTGTCAAAAATAAATTGACAAAAAAGCTGCGTTTGACAAAATGTCGCCTCTTAATAAACATCGAAGGAAATTATGAGTAAGCTTCGTTTTGAGCTAATGGCTTTGCTTTTATGTGTTATCAGCGGATTGTCTCTTGCACAAGCAAGCGTAAGTCCTTGTCTACAGGATATGCCAACTGGTGTAAGTGATCACATTTTCTCTTTTCTTGATGCACCAGGGAAACTGGAAGCTCGATGTTCTTCGATGGTAATATACGAGCTAGTAGTCCATCAGCGGCGAAATAACAAAAATTTAATTCAATTGCCATTGCCGGAGCTAAGGGGAAGATTTGATTCTGTATATGCAAATAAAGCTAACATAATCAATTTTCTTAGTGCAATCCTTAATTCAAATCGAACCAATGAACATAAGATTGATGCTATGAACAAGGTGTTTCAAAAGATTATAGAAGTTATAGAAAATGATCTTTTCAAGGAAAAAATCACTGCTGATCAAAAGATAATGAAGGCTAATCAAGTATTAGCTCTAACGATGTTATCTTTTCGCTGGAGTTACGTAAATGTTGGATTGTCAGATTTAATAACTAGGCTTGTTGAGCAGGTAGAGACTCAAGTGTCTAGATCTCAACGTAATCTTCGAGCAAAACAGGCAAGAGATCGAAAGAAAAAACAACAACAAAGGAATGCTCAGCAAATACAGAGTGAAGCGCTGGCTAAAAGAATTGAAACCGAAAAGTTAAAAATTGAAATAGGGAACCAAGTTTATTCGCAGGTATTGAGTAAAGTAAATACTCAACTTGGGAACGTAGTGCGTGAGAATGTGTTGCAATCAATAGAACAAGAGCAAGCTCTAATAGGGGGCTCGCAGATATGGAATCGCTTGTGGGAAGAAAGGCGTTACAAGGTAGAAGAATTTTATGATTTAAAAGCTTGGGAGAAAGAATTAGATAACCAATTCAAAATTAAAGAAGACTACAGAAATGAAAGCATAAGAAAAAATTTAAGTCGAAGGTTGGAACCGTTTTTTCATTGTTTCTTCCTAAGCTGTTTAATTCATGCTTACACTTTGGACAATTCATTTCTTAGCACAATTGCTGCAACTACAGAGTTTGATAACACTAAATTTTTGCCAAAGAGGCAACAAGCCTTGCGCGTGTTCATTCAAAATCAACTGGATGAG
>CALBMD010000101.1 GCA_937896265.1 uncultured Pseudomonadota bacterium | reverse complement strand
AGAGAATTGGTGGCGAGAGAGAGACTTGAACTCTCGACCTCCGGGTTATGAATCCTCCGTTGCAGATACTAAGAGAGAACACGTCATCCCCGCAGGGGATCTGTTACACCCTATCCGCGTATATAGAAACATCAGCCTCTCATCTTATGTCTTGGCTTTAACAGCCTAATTTTTCAGCACCATATCATCTAGGTCATAGCTAAAACTTCCAACTGTCATCACTGACATCTTTAATTTTTTGGCTTCTCTCTTCATTTTTCATGCTTCTTTCTAATTTTAGTACCTTACTGCTATCACTGACAATTTAGCAAAGAAAGCTGTCAGTTGATGGCAGTAGTTGTTAGTTGGTGATAGAAGCGAAATCAACACTAATAACCTACCATTATCTCTAACAAAACACCTAAGCTGTCAGTGCTGTCAGTTCTAAACCAACCTCAAGATAATCTGTGCAACAAGCTTCTTATCTTCTACCGCTAAATCGTTGCGTATATCTGCTAGGGTTTTATCCAAAGCATCAAGTAGCCGGTTATATGTGTCTTCAGAATTTTCTGTTTCAAGGTTGACGATTTTTTCTGTCTCTCTTCCAATCTAAACATTTCAATACCTATGACAGCCTGACAACCTTCGACAACTCTCTAATCCTGTCGAAGGTTGTCGAATACTCTATCTCAACTATCCATTTCATGGATATAAAAGGAAAAATTCAACGTTGTCGAAGGTTGTCAGGCTGTCAGGTCATCTCTAAGAGCTCGCCCACGATACGAGTCACGGACTCTTTCTTCTCTTTGGGTAACTTATCTACAACCTTGGCAACCTTAGTCCAGGATACTGCATCCTCACCACGACCGTCTTTACCAAGGCGGCCTTCTGTCATCTGAAACAATTCTGATAGCGAAACCCCAAAGGCCTCAGCCATCTCGTAAATCACGCGTAAAGAAACATTAGGCACCGGTCCGCGCTCCATCTTGCCAATTGCAGATTGGCCGCGACCAGTTTTTGCGCCAAACTCCGCCTGTGTAAGTTGGCTTCTTTTGCGCACCAAAGCAAAGCTTTCACCGAGTGCTTGTAAGAAATTTTCGTAGTCATTTTTCTTCGTCATCGTCTCACTCCTCAAAAGAGCTTGACTGGTGTCAGTCCCAAGCTATAGTCTTATTTAAGACTACCACATCTACAATTAAGACTTAAAGCGAGGAACTGACATGGTTAACATTAACCCGTTTAGGCACAATTGTCATGACATTCAAATGAACCGGTCCAAACCTTTAGCATCTGCAGCTCTACCTCCAACTACCAAACTTCTCTTAGAACAAAGTTGCAGCGGCAGTTTAACTTCTATTGCAGACTCTCTGAGATTAAAGGGCTTTAATATTTCGCAGTTGAAAGGTGTCTTATCTGAGATTAATAGAACTTTTTGCAGCCCATCGCTTACAAACAATGAAATTGCAAAAATATGTGATAGCATCGCAAATCATGAAGCTCCTCAATTGTGGCAAGAGCCTATCCCTCTGCCAGATATTGTAATTACAGCTCTATCTCTCGAGATCTATGATCTACCCGACATCCTCCGCTCTTGGGTCGATGATCAAGCTGATCGTATGCAAGTCCCAATAGAGTTTCTTGCTGGTCCTTCTATCGTGACAATTTCATCTTTAATTGGCCGCAAGCTCGGCATTCGTCCGCTACAACGAGATGATTGGACAGTTATTCCAAACCTTTGGGGAATGCTCATTGCAGAGCCTGGTTCCATGAAATCACCAGCGTTGTCAGCAACTATAAAACCTTTAATCAAACTTGAAAAGAAAGCAAAGCAAATCCATGCAAAGGATTGTCAGATTGCAAATCAGCAGATAATTGAGGTTCAAAAAGAGATAGAAAAGCTCAGAACTATTGTAAATTCAGGATCCACTAAAGATCTAACAAGCGTTATGCAAGCAGAAAAGAAAATGTTCGAGCTTGGCGAAAAAAACAAGAACGGGTCAGAGCCTAAAATGCGTAGACATCGCACCAATGATCCTACTATAGAGAAACTTGCTCTTCTGCTTTGCGAAAATCCGCAGGGCTTATTACTAGTGAGAGATGAGCTTAGTGGCTGGTTAGAGTCAATCCATAAAAAAGGCCGTGAAGGCAGTAGAGAATTCTTTCTTGAAACTTGGAATGGCGATGGTTCCTTTGTCGTCGATCGAGTTGGTCGAGGTAGCTCTTACGCCAATGCTATGTGCCTCTCTGTTTTTGGTGGCATTCAACCAACTAAGATAAGAACTTTTATCGATAGATACACAGGTATTGGCGGCGATGATGGCTTTTTAAGCAGGTTTCAAATTGTTTTCTTTCCAAAGCAGCATTCTAATTGGAAGCTTGTCGATAGGGCACCAGATCTTGAGAGTAACCGCCAGATCGAAAATCTTTTTGAGTTTCTAGATAACCTCCCAGAGCCAGAAGATTGCGTGAATTTCATTCGTTTCACCGAAGAAAGTCAAATTATTGCTGACCAGTGGCGTGTGCAGCTTGAGGTTCGGCTACTTGCCCGAGAAAAATGCCTGATTATCCAATCTCATTTGAGCAAATACCGCTCGCTGATGCCTTCCTTGGCTTTGATTTTTGAAGTTTTGGAAACCTTTCAAAGAGAGCAAAGTCTGCCTTTATCTGTCTCTATGAACAGCGTTAAAAAAGCGATTCGTTGGTGTCACATTCTTGAAACTCATATTGCCAAAATGTACGATCAAAGCTCACAGCACCCAAATTATGGCGGCCAATCGTTAGCCAAGAAGATTGAACAGGGTTTGGTTTTTGATGGTCAGAGACTCAGAGAGATAAATAGACGTAACTGGGCAGGCCTGAAAACATCAGAAGAACTCGAAGAAGCTATAAAGATACTTAAAGAGCATCATTGGGTGAAAGTTGAAGTAACACAAACCGCTGGTGGTCCTTCTGAGATGATTCGAATTAACCCATCTCTCAAGGTGGAGGTCCGCCATGGCAACTGACACTTTTTGGCAACCCCAGACATTCGAAGAGCTAGCGCTCTACTGGCTTTCCTGCCATGCGAAGGCACGTAAAGCTACATCATCAATTAGTAGAGATGTCGGGATATTAAAGAAATACTTATTACCAGCTTTTGGCAGCTGCGAAGTAAATGCGATTGATCCAGCTAAGTTTGATTTTTGGTTAGCCAGCCTGCGAAGAAACGAATTTCTATCACCTAAGTCTTGCAATGATGTCTTGGGCTTAATGCGCAAGATTTGCAATGATGCGCTGTTCTGGGGTTTTATGAAAATGAATCCAACACTAAAAATTCGAAAATTTGACATCCCGGAACAGGATTTTACTTTTTGGTGCCATGAGGAAATCGAACAGTTTCTGGGATATTGGCGAAAGAGAGACCCTAGACCAGTGTCATTTTGGGGAGCATTGATTGCATTACATACTGGACTGAGAAGGGGAGAGATTATTGGCTTAAAATGGGATGCAGTGGATTTTGAAAAGCGCATGATTAGCATTAAAAGATCATATTGCCGGATAGGAAAAGAAACCAGGGAGCAGACAAAATCAAAGCGCATTCGAAGGATACCAATGTCAGCAAGCTTAGCTGCTGAACTAAAGGCACTGAAACTGATTGCACCTGATGCGGAATATGTAACGCCAAGATGCTATCCTGATACGTATTTGAAGCAATTTCACCGTCTGGCTAAGAAAGCTGGGGTCAGGTTGATTCGGTTCCATGATCTACGACATACGTTTGCATCGAACTTTCTTATGAAAGGCGGGAGTATTTATGATCTACAAAAGATTCTTGGGCATTCTACAATTCATATGACAGAGCGTTATGCTCATCTTGTTCCGGACTATTTGAAAGATAAGACAGAGATATTGGGGTATTGAAAAATTGGAAACTTTTATAGTAGGAGCGACTACACCACTATCTTGAATAATTCATTTTCACTGTCTAAAAAGCCGTCATACACGACTGTGGGTAGCTGTGGGCAGGTTTGAAGGCCTCTAGGCCTGAAAAGCTGTCCAAGGGGTGTGGGAACGTGTGGGCAATACTCATGCCCGTAGGGCTTTGAGTTTGTCCACATGGTTTCCATACTCCGTCAGCTATCCACAGGAATCGCCAGACAGCGAGAAAATTCTGTACTACCAGATTTGAAATCTCTTTTCCTCCAGTAAATCTATTAACTAAAATAACTTTTTTTGCTCTGTTAACGGATGATTTGGCCTTGTTGTAGACTGGCGATCCCTATGGATAGCTGACGGAGTATGGAAACCATATGGACAAACTCAAAGCCCTACGGGCATGAGTATTGCCCACACGTTCCCACACCCCTTGGACAGCTTTTCAGGCCTAGAGGCCTTCAAACCTGCCCACAGCTACCCACAGTCGTGTACGACGGCTATTTTAGACAGACAAAAGATCTTTTGATTTAGACATCCGTGCTAGGAATCTAGCTTCTTATGGAGATTTTTAAAGGCTTCGAGATATTGAGTTTTGATATGCTCAACTAGCTTTTGAGCAGTAGCTTCGCTGTAGATATGCGTTGAAGTGTTGCGGTCTTGGATCATTTGTAGCCAAATAGCTTCAGCATCGAGGTAGCTAAGTTTATAGGCTTTAGTGTAGACATCTTTAGCGCCAAGAGTAGTGTGCCCTTCTTCTAGAAGAAGCTTTTTGAGTACCTTCCAGGATAATTCATAGACAAGCTCGAAGTCTTTGATGACACCTGAGAGATCCCTAGCCTCGCGGATAGGCAAAGCTATTGAGCGCTCAAGCGCTAAAAGCGCGCGACAAAAATTCTGCCAGCTCGAGCTCGTCTTATCTACCATAGAAGAGCACCCCTTCTGTTTCGATTTTTTTCCTGAAATCTGCCTCTAATGGATCATCCATCCGTACAAGATCCACACCGCATAACGTCGGAACATTATCCACAAAATCAAGGCAAAATCGACTCCAGTCGGCATCGCTCAGTTTGGGCGCATAAATGGCAAAATCAAAGTCCGAGCGTTCATGATGATCGCCTCGCGCTCTGGAACCAAATAGAAGTATTTTTTTTATATCTGAATATTTTGAGCATTGCTCTTTGGTGAATTGTGAAACAGCAGAAAAGAGCTGGTCTTTTGCGGGATTTGCTGCCAAAATGCCACCATTCTTTAGAGAATTGGTGGCGAGAGAGAGACTTGAACTCTCGACCTCCGGGTTATGAATCCGGCGCTCTAACCAGCTGAGCTACCTCGCCTTACAAATGTTTGTATTTGGTACTTTATAAGCTAGCCGCTGTCAAGTTTAAGATGGGAATCATGTCTCAAGAACAAGATCATTTGCTTAGTCGGTTTGCGCACCGCAATGAAAACTTCACCTGTGAATTTTGCGGAAAAAACATCATACCCCTCAAAACAGGGTGTCGCAACCACTGCCCATTTTGTTTAGCCTCCAAACATGTTGATGTCTTTCCTGGCGACCGTCAGGCTCATTGCCATGGAAAAATGGAGGCTTACAGCTATGAACTAGATACGAAAAAAGGCTTAATGCTTCTTTTTCGCTGCCAAAAGTGTCATTACACTGGCCGTAATAAGGCTGCTGATAATGACCCCAAACAACCTGACAACATGGATTTGATTCTAAGTCTAAGTGGCAGCTCTCACCGCCTTGACAAAGCTTTTTTTTAAACTTATTCTCTCCGATCAGTCCTTTCAGTTATTTAGAGCAGGACAGGCTGCCGCGGTCCGCTACGGCGGGCGGAGGAAAGTCCGGACTTCGTGGGTAAGAATACTGGCTAACGGCCAGGCGGGGCAACCCGACGGCTAGTGCAACAGAAAGCAAACCGCCGGTCTGCAGTTTCGACTGTGGGGGCAAGGATGAAACGGTGAGGTAAGAGCTCACCAGCGTATATGGCGACATATCGGCTGGTAAACCCTATTCGAAGCAAGACTAAACAGGGATTTCTTGATTGTTGCAAAACGGTCAAGACAGCTACCCAGCTGGTTCCCGGGTAAGTCGCTTGAGGTAGTTGGTAACAACTAACCCAGATAAATGGCAGCCCCATTTTCAAAATGAGACAGAATCCGGCTTATCGTCCAGCTCTAAATAACCGGGGGCTTTTACCCTAGACAGGCCAATTTTTTAATATGCAGCAAACATACTTTGACATCTTTTCTGACACCACAAAAGCCATGCGTGTCAATATCAACCCATATGTCAGCCGTTTGGCTGAAAATGCTAAAACTTCTGCCTTACCAATTCTCCACGGACCTCTACTAAAAGAGAAAAAGGGGCTTTGGCACCAACACTTCCAAAACAATGCTCCTCGCAAGAAAATTCTCGAGATTGGTTCTTACATGGGCCAAACGCTTAGCCTTTTGGCAAAAAGTCACCCAGATATAGATTTTATTGGTATGGATATCACTTTTAAACGTGTTATTCGCACAGCTGAGCGCCTTTGCCAAGAAAACCTTTCTAATGCTTGGGTTATGCTAGCCAACGCTAATTTTTTGGACCATTTTTTTGATGACAATGAACTAGATGCCGTCATTATCTTCTTCCCAGATCCCTGGACGAAAAAAAAGAGCCAGACCAAACACCAGCTTGTCAAAGAAGATTTTTGTGCCAAACTGCATAAAATTATCAAACCTGGCGGCCTCTTATGGATAAAAACCGACCAAGAGAGCTATCTTACGAAGATGGAAGCTCTACTAGACAGGGAGCGTTTTTCTCAGCAAAAAGGGACTAGCTCCCTCTATTTAACGCGCCATATGACCCCATTTGAATCCCTCTATGCACGCCAAAACCTAGCTACTTTCGAGAAAGTATGGACTCTTGACAAATAGCGCTGTGGTTTACTCAAAAAATAAAGTAGATAGGGTATGATAGACTGGCAACATGGTTAAAAACATGACCCAAAGAGACAAAAAAAAGCCCTCTTTCGACACTGCAAGTCTTGAAACAAGCCTTGAAAGGTGGGCCCAAAGCTCTGTTGCAAACCAACCCGTGAGGCAGGCCAACATTAGCGATCTGAGTCATAAAGAACAGCGTTCAGCCCTAAGGATTGAAAAAAAAGAGAAGCAAATCGATCCAGAAAATCTAGTGCTGTTTCAAACAGTAACTCAAGAAAGGTAAAAGTTAAGTAATTTGGACGGGAGTTATTCGCAAACTTCAATTGAAGTTAAAACACAAACAGCAAAAATCGATGCGAAAAAAATTCAGCTCGTTGTGCGGCATGTATGCAAGGCACTTAAAATTGATAGATTTGATCTGAGCATTACATTTCTAAACGCGCATCAAATTGCCAAAATTAATTATGAATTCCGAAAGCTCGCCAAGCCAACGGATGTTTTAGCTTTTCCTATGAACGATTGGCTTAGCCCGCTCTCAGTAGCAAGCAAGAAAAAAGCCACTTCTTATATCAAAGGCCCCCAGCTGACTCCTCATGTGGTTTTAGGCGACATTTTTATCTGCGTTAGCGAAGCCTGCCGCAATGCTAATGCCATTGGCCAATCGGTGAGTCGTGAAGTAATCTTTCTTCTCACGCATGGGATATTGCACTTATGTGGCCATGACCACATCAAACAAAATGAAGAGAAAAGAATGATTTTGGAGCAAAAAAGACTTATGTCCCAGCTCCTAGAGCCTCCATTAGTCGGCCGCTGGGATCACTGCATAAACCATACACCTCACCGAGGCTGCCACTAAAATGATTTATCAGTTTCTCATCGACAATTATGTACACTTGGGAATTATCGCTGTTTGCTTAGCTCTTTCAGCTTTTTTTTCCTCGACTGAAACAGCAATAACATCTCTTGGCACACTAAAAGTAAAACACATTCTTGAAGTAAGAGGACGCTCAGCGGCGCCACTTAAGCTTTGGCTAAAACACCCATCGCGGGTGTTAACTGCTATCCTGCTCTTCAACAACATTGTAAATATTTTGGCCTCAGCTGTTACTACTGAAATCACCAACAACTACACAGAAAATGGCGCTATTGGCATCGCCACAGGTATTGCTACGTTCTTGGTATTAATCTTTGGTGAGATTGTCCCCAAGGCTTTTGCTAAATCTCAAGGGGAAGTACTAGCTATCATCTCTATGCGCATTGTTGGCTGGCTTTACACCTGTTTTTTCCCGATTATCTGGACCTTATCTACTTTTGCCAATCTCATAGTTCGCACTCTTTCTAAGGGACACACCACCCAAGCCCTCATTACAGAAGAAGAGCTTGAATTTCTTGTCAGTGAAGGTGAAAAAGCAGGGGTTATCCGCGATCTTAAAAAAGACATCATTGAGGGCGCTTTTAATTTTGATGAAACTACAGTGCGAGAAATTATGACACCTCGCACTGATCTTGCAGCAGTAGAAGTCAATACGACATTTGATGAAGTTTTGACTTTAATTATCAAAACCGGCCATTCTCGCATCCCAGTTTACCGAGATGATATCGATCATATCGTCGGTATGATTTTAGCCAAAGATTTGCTCAATTTTGCCAAAGAAGAAGAAAAACTCAAGAGTCTAAAAGTTAAAGAGCTCATGCGAGATGCTCTTTTTGCTCCAGAATCTAAATCAATTATGGAAGTATTTAAGGACCTAAAAAAAACTAAGAGCCACATGGCTATTGTCATTGATGAGTATGGCGGTACAGCAGGTATTGTCAGCATGGAAGATATTCTAGAAGAAATTGTAGGCGAGATCCAAGATGAATTTGACGCTGAAGAGGCAAAGGTTCTTAAAATAGGTGATCATGTCTATGAAGTTTCTGGAACAATGAATATTGAGGATTTCTTCGAATATTTTTCTCTTGATGTCACTGATCTGGAAGAAAAAAATAACGCTGAAATGATAGACACCTTGTCGGGCTGGGTTACGCAAGCTATTGGCCAAATGCCCAAGCCAGGACAAAAAACATCCATTGCCAATTTAGCCCTTGAGGTTATGGAAGTTGTCAACCGCCGCATCAGTATCGTGCGCGTCGAAGTAACACAACCAATAGAACAGAAGAAAGTCGACAAAGATCCAGCTAAGTGAGGCTAGTATGAAAGGTTTACTAGAGAACGCAAGCGAACAAAAAGCCAACAAAACACGGGCTCTTGATTTTATTAAAGACCTTGAATCAACGACTAAACCTTGCATTTGCATCGTAGAAGATGATAGCCTGCTTGGACAACAGTTATGTAAAATTCTTGAAAAAGAAAACTTCCTCTGCCGCCACTACTCTTCTCCTGTCGACTTTTTAAAAGATATTTCCGATCTGACACTATTGGCTTTAGTACTTGATATTAGATTGCCTGGCATGAGCGGCATCGATGTATTAAAAAATCTCGAGCCGCTGCGTCAAAAAAAACCTTTTGCCATCTTCATTATGACTGGGGATTCTCAAAAATCGACGGTGGAAGCTGTAGCTAAATCAAAAGTAAATGGTTTTTTTGTTAAGCCCCTATCTTGGGAGATTTTAGTGAAAGAAATCAAAAAACACACCCATAAACCTAAAGATTAGAACCAAAATCATCATGATTTATAAAAGCACGGTAATAAAGCGCCCCTAAATTGGGCAAAGTTTCTTTTGCAGCTAAGCTTTCCTCTGATAGTAACAACTGGTTTGCTGGTAAATAGATACTATCTCCTAAATGACTAACAACAGGCCTTGTCCTTGGCAAAGCCAAAAGCGATTCACCTTGGCTTTGAAAGTGCTCAAAGCCAAGGATAAATGCCAAAAAGCCAGCCACATCTGCCTGTGATACAGTATCAGTTACTTTTAAGCCTTGATTAGCAGGCAAAATTTTATGAGTAATACCACCGCTTAAGATAATTGGAATATGAGCCAGCTGTTCAGCACGAGATTTTTCTTTACCACGCAAAACAGACTGGCTAGCGATACCATGATCACCAGTAATGATAAGCAAGCTATTTTCCCAAAGACCTGATGCTTTTAATTTGGCAACAAACTCTCCTAGTGAATAATCAAAAAGCCAGATTGTTTTTTCAGAGGGATGAGAACCACTAAAAGAAACAAAATCTATCTCTTTCGGAAGATCGCTTGGCAGCGTCCACGGGCTATGATTTGTTACTGTAAGTAGCATGGCCACCTGATCTTTATCCTTTTGTCTCATAGCTAAAATATCTGCCGCCTTTTGTAAAAAATATCTATCTGAAACTCCCCAACCTGTTTGCGGGGCCTCTTGGGGAAAGTGATGGATATCAACCAGATGATCAATAGCATGCTTTGACCAAAAGCCAATTTGATTATCAAAGCGACCTTCACCGCTATGAATCCAGCTAAAATCTATATCTTTTGCAACATCACTTAAGCAGCGATATTTAATATCAAGCCTCTCTCGCATCAAATTATTTTTTAAATTGCTTAGATAACCACAAAAAACAGCTTCCTGGCCTGCTCTGGTGACAGTTCCTGTCGACCAAGCTTGCGTAAAAAGAATACCCTGTTCAGCTAACGAGTCTAAATTCGGTGTGATACTTGCAGTTTCTGTCGTTTTATTTATTGCTTTGATATCAATGCTGCGTAGAGACTCAACCAACAAAACAATAGATAATGTCGATCGCCCTAAAAGACGGCGGTTTCTAATGATCTCACGAAAACGAAAGGCTAAAGTCTTTTCAAGTTCTTTTGTTTGTTTGTTCGCAGGAGAAACAAACACAGCTTCTTTTATTGTGGGTACCTTAAGCTCAGATAATAAAATCTCTTTTTCATCAAGGTTCAAATTTCTGACTTCTTTTTGCTTTATTTTGTATACAAGATGTTCAAAAACATTGAACTGAAGGCCAGATGGTACAAACCAATTTATCTTGAGTCTAATATGCAGAGGATGGGCAGCAAAAAGCAAAATAAGCACCACAAACCCACTGCTGGATGACAGCCTAAAAATACGAAAAGCTATACGGATCAGCACCAAAAAAAAAGCAAAACAAAAAAGCTGGCTAAAGTCTCTTAAATTAAAGCTAGCGCTGCCATTTGCCTTCAAAAAATCAATGTCCTTTAAATAAGCTAGATGAAAAGGCATAAGTGGTGTCTTAAAAAATGCCACGTAAGTCAAATCTAGCCACAAAAAAAGGCTGAGCAAAGTGCAAATCGTCAAAAAGAAAAGCTTTCTCAGCTTATTGCTAGCAATAAAAGGAACACTCATTATTGCGATAAGTAAACTAACCCAAGCGTCGCTTAACAAGCCCACTAAAAAAAAGCGAATAGTTTCAAAAGAAAAAGTTATCGTCTCACCCAAAAGGTCGCTATAGGTAAAGAGTCTATGGA
>CALBMD010000100.1 GCA_937896265.1 uncultured Pseudomonadota bacterium | reverse complement strand
AGCGCGCAGCTCCCCAGAACACCGTCTTATGCCAGGCTGCTTTTACAAACTAGCTCTTAAAAACCACTAATTTATGCCACTGGCATAATTAAGATGCTTGGATTGAATTTGCAAAGCAAAAATATCCGCAGTACTCATCATCTAACATCGCCGCTTGGTTCACCAAAAAAAGAACCACATGTTGCAACAATTAGCTTCTTGATATCCGAAATCGATACACCTATCAGGTACCTCTTCCAAAAGGCTCTTTCTGCAAACCAATTGAAGCAATGTATGCCCTACACTTTTCCATTCTATATTTTGTCCTCATGACTTGTTAACCTGCTGCAGAGTTTGTGACAAAGATAATTACTTTTATGAGGTAACACGATGAAGAAAATTATTCAGTTGTGGGTTGCTCTGAGCATTGTCAGTTTCACGGCTACCGGATCGCATGAGATTAAAAATGTTAAAACTAGCTCTTTTAAAAGCTTAGCACTAATGGCTGAAGATGCCGTCAAGCGCTATAGCAATCGTCATATCTTTGGCACCAAGGTAGCACCAAACCAATACGATTGGATGACATACAGCCAATTTGGCGAACAGGTTGAACATGTTCGCGCCAGTTTAGCCGACCTAGGCGTCGACAAAGGCGATAGCATCGCTATTATCGGAAAAAACAGCGCAAAATGGGCTGTCACGGCCTACGCTGGTCTTGGTCTTGGTGCCGCCATTGTGCCTATGTATCTTGAACAACCTGCTCATGAATGGGTCTATAAGATTCAGAATTCCGATGCCAAAATAGTTGTTGTGGATGACGAAACATTATTAAAAAACCTCAAAGAAGAGCTAGCAAAAGAGCCAAAAGTTGAAGTTCCAGCGCTCAAGAATTTTGTGCTGCTAAGTGATGAAGTAACGAGCTACGAGGATGTTGTCACATTTGGCAAACTGCTTGCTAATAAGGCAAAAGCAAAGGCTGTCGCAGTAGGCGACACAAGTGTTGCTACGATCATCTACACCTCAGGCACTACCGGCATGCCTAAAGGCGTTGTTCTGCAGCAAAAACATATTATGGGGATACTAGACGGGCTAGCTATCGCTATTAAGGATATCTCCGGCGAACAATCACTATCCTTTTTAACATGGGGTCATATCTTTGGCCAATTAGCCGAACTCCACGCTTTGATCCTCTATGGTAACTCAACGATATTTAACGTCGATAAAAAAGAAATTCCCAAAGAGCTCATTGAAACTAAACCAACAATACTTTTCTCTGTGCCTCAGATGTTTAAGAAACTAAAAGATGCTGTCGATGCTGAAGTGAAAAAAGACCCTAAAAAGCAAGAAGCCTATCGACGCTTTCAACGATATAAATCTAAACGTGTTGCAGGTAAAAAGATTATCAGCCCCATTGATTGGGCTGCAGCACGCATTTTTCAACATACTGTAAAAGCTAAATTCGGTGGCCGCCTCAAATATGCCGTAAACGGCGGTGGCAAACTTGATAAAGATGTAGCTGTCTTTATGCACGATGTTGGTTTTATTGTTCTCGATGGCTATGGTATGTCAGAAAGCGCTGGGATCATTTCTCTTAATACGCCTAAGCACAATCGCATTGGCAGTGTAGGTAAACCGTTTCCTGGTTTAGAAATCAAGATTGATGAAAGCGTCAAGCGCATTGAAGGTGAAGGAGAAATTTTAGTGCGCCGAGCTGATGGCTCTCGTGTCATGGCGGGGTATCACAAAATGCCTGAAGCAACTGAAGCAACATTCACAGAGGATAACTTCCTACGAACAGGCGATATTGGCAAGATTGTTGATGGCTATGTTTATATTACAGGCAGGATTAAGGAGATTTATAAACTCTCCAATGGACGTTACATCACACCTTCTGTCTTTGAAAATCAGGTTACCCGCAATCCTTATTTTACTGATGCCTTGCTTTATGGGGCCGATCATGAGTATAACGTAGCGCTCATCATCGTTTCTAAACTGAAGTTAGAAGAGTTGGCTGCCAAATTAAAAGTAGACCCTTCACTTAACAACCCTTCCATCCAAAAGATTCTTGATGGAGAATTTGAGCAAGCATCTCAAGGCCTAAAACTTGAGCAAGCGAAGAAGAAGGTTTATTTAACCGACGAGTGGACCGTTGAGAATGGGATGAAAACCCCAACACAAAAGCTAAAGAGACAGGCTGTTGAGGCGAAGTACAAAGAAATTTTAGCCGGGATGTATCTCTAACTGGTAAAAATTTTTCCATTCAGCCATATGGCTGAAAATTCCCCAAGAAGACGTTCACTTGTGCCATTTGGGGTTGCTTGACCCCTACTTTTCTTTTTATAAAGGTGCTCTTACAGCCACCGGAAAGTTACAAAACACAAGTGGAGATTCTGCGGGGAGACATAAACTGCAGACTCCGGCGATGGCCCCTACTACGCTGCGACAACTCGGTGCGTAATTTCAGTATCAGCGTACATAGCTTCAATTTCATCCCTAAAATTCGCCTCAATAACACCGCGACGAATCTTCATCGTTGGCGTCACTTCCTGATGCTCCAGATCAAAAGGACGATCTAAGATGGTGACTCTTTTAATTTCTTCATAAGGCGCAATATGGCCGAAGCAAGTCTCATGAACTTCAGACTCTACAT
>CALBMD010000099.1 GCA_937896265.1 uncultured Pseudomonadota bacterium | reverse complement strand
TGGTTCCTCCCAAGTAACAGTTAAGGCTTATATGCCTCAGAATATTTCAACATCTGCTCAGTAAAGCTCTCAGGGTAGTCCAAGCGAACATCCACATCATAATCTTGCCCGCGTGGCACTAACTGCAACGATAGCTCTGGATTGACAAAGCCCTTATACGGCTTAACTCCCAACTTATTCCAACGACGCAGAATTTGCTCATGAAGCCTTGGATTAAATGTTACACCATAGGTTTCAATAAGGCTCTTGCCAGCGTCATAATCACCAGTAGACTTGATGCGTTGTACTTCAGCCAACAACTGACCTACCAATTCACGAACTTTTTGGAAATCATTGATGCGTACAAACACCTGCCCAGCTGGGTCAATTTCATTATAGTCTACCACTGTTCCATCAGCTTCAACTAATTCGACAACCTTCTCTGCTTTGCCTTGCTCATAGACCCAACGCGAAATCATCTGACGATTACGCATGTGAGCTTCTTCAACATTTTTTCCTGCTTCAATGCGGGTTAGTTGCCGATACAAACCATTAACAAGATATTGGACATATTCAGCTTTCATAACCTCAGTCGTTGGCGTTAGATCTAAGTCAACGAGATGCTGGTCGCCAATATAATAGAGAGCAACAAGGTCAGCTCGTGCCTCCTCTAAAGCGCTGTGATACCCTTTGAGTGCGGATGAAGAAACACCTTCTAACAGTCGTCCTGACGCATGCCCAACAACCTCATGCAGGCCAGTAGTTAGCTGATCAACAACCACGCTATACTTATCAAGTAATTCAATCTGTTCTGCTGTATAAAATTCAGACATTGCTGGAGAACCATGAGCGGCTTGGTCATAGGCGTCCTCAATATTACGAAGTGATACTGATTTGGAGCCATACTTTTCACGCAGCCAATCAGCATTAGGTAAGTTAACACCAATTGGCGTTGCAGGCGAAGCCCCTCCTGACTCGCCGACTACTGTGATAACATTGTAGGATACTCCTGTGACGGAAGGTCTCTTAAATTGCGGGTCTGTTGGGGAATGATCTTCAAACCATTGCGCTTCACTCGCTAAAACGCCAAATTTCTCAGTTAACTTCAAGTCTTTGAAATAGACAATCCCTTCAAATGTGCCAACGTGGCCTGTTGGATCATCATAGGTTTCAATAAAGCCAAGAATAAAATCAACAACCGACTCTGTATCAGCAACCCATAGCTTATTAAAGCGATTAAACTCTTGGAGATCACCTGTTTTGAAATAAGAAATCAAAGCTTGTATCGTTTGCTTTTGCGCCTCAGATTCCGCATAGTCAACAGCGCGCTCTAACCAATAGACCATCCACGCAAGTTGATCTCCATACATACCACCAACTTTATATACCTGAGGGACAATACTACCATCCGCTTGCTTCACAAGCTTGGCGTTAAGGCCATGCGAAGGCGGTTCTGCCTCGCTACTTTCTAACTTATGGTAGTATTCCTCTACCTCTTCTTGCGAGAGGCCTTCAAAGAAGTTAACTGCTGAATCTTTTACATGATCAACACCCTCATCAAGACATACCTTTTTTGGTGCCACATCAGGGTTAAAAATTATTTCAGCCAACCGTAGGGCAAACTCCTGGCTACCTTCGCCTGCTGCTACTGGTAACAACGAAACCGGCATGTCATTTATCAGGCTCACGAAGAAATCGCGGGTAAAACCAGGTACAAATTTATCATTGCTATAATGATGATGAATGCCGCTTGAAAACCATACGCGCTTGAGATAGGTCTTCACTTCCTCAAACTGTGAATCTTGTCCTTTAGCTCCATGCTCATGATGCTTTAGCACAGCTTCAAGAGTATCGCGGATAGTAAGGTTATGCTTGAAGTATTGATCATAGGTGATATCTCGACCAGCCTTGGCAGCTAAGCTTAGATAATAAAGGAGTGTTCTTTGACGCGAGCTGAGACTATCAAACCCTGGCACTTGATACTTTAGAACTTGCACATCAGCAAACTCTTCAACAATTGGGCTTTCATTGGCATGAAGCAAGGATGGTATCTTATCAGCCCAGCTAGTGAATGATGGCATGGCACCTAGAGCCGCAATAGAAATAGACTTATACAACCAAGGTCGATGTCGAAACATAGAAACTCCTTTATATATAGAAACCAATCCCCTGTTCTACGGTGGGTGTATAGCAGGGTCAATAAAAAATTAAGAGGCTTTATGAAGGAGGTGTTTGGATACAACAACGAATATTGTTAAACAAGAAAATCTCGGCGACAGAGCAACTGCTACTGACGAAACGCAATCCTTCGCCCTATAAAATGAGCAAAAATAATGTTCAAAAGAAGTAAAAGCCATTGCTGACTGACCAGCGCCTCAGTCTGTCCAATGATAAGCTGAGCACTAGATTGTGTGGTTGCAAAAAGCTCTTTTTGCAACTGAGCTATCTCATAACTATAGCCGCCAGGTGCCTTCGGTGCGTTTTTCAACAATTCAATCTTGGAAGGATAAGTTTTTGCGTCTAAGGACTTAATCGTTAAGATTGAATTTGCTTCTAACTCTTCTAGGGTGGCAATCCGGCGTCGGATTGTTTCCGATTCGGTCGTATGAGCCATTGCTGCGCTTGTTTTTGTCAACACACCAGTATGTAGTAACTGAGCAACTACAAATAGCGTAATGGCTGTAGTGATCGCTAAAAAAACTTTACCAAACCCTCTAGTGCAAGCAAAAAGTGCTGATTGTAGTACTAAAGCAATTTCCATAAGAAGGGCTGCTGATATTGCAATGATGAAAGAATAACCTGCTGCTAAATAGACCGAATACTGCTGGAAAACGAGAAAGGTAGTATTGAGCAACACAAAAAGGCAAAGACCAATAGTTAAGCCATGCAACCGCAGCCAAGTTGATAAGTCTAGCTTGTCTTTTCCTGAGCCAAACAAAGGCGCCATGCCCTGCATTGCCCACGATGCAATTATCTTATTTACTCTACCGTCCAATACTTCAACTTCCTTAACTACCTTATGAACAGTGTGGTCTAGATGCAGCACTTGCTCATGAGATAGCCCTGTTTTAGCATCCGCCTTATTGTTTTCTAGAGGTGTTTCCGTCTTTTTAGGGGACGGGGCAATCCTGACAATGTCATTCCTACTCAGTCGATATCGTAAACTGCGTTCTTTGCGCCTTTTTTGTTCATCAGTCAAATTAGAACCTGCTATTCGCTTTCTCATCAACTCCACCTATCAATAAAGGTAGTTACAATTACCTGGCTCACTCGAGAAATTAATCTCATAGAGCAGGAAAATCTACTACTGTTACCAACCTCGCAGTACAGTTTGAAAAAAACACCTCAAATCCCAGTTTTAGATTGAAAACAAGGAGGGCCCTAGAGAAACGCAGATACTTCTTCAGAAAGGTTTAAATTTAGATTTGGTAGCCTGGACGGAAAGCAGGCCAAAAGTGCACCGGAGCTAGATTCGGGGGAGATCCTTCGCCTTCGGCTCAGGACACGTCTTTGGCGCGAAAGCGCCAAAGCTAGACAATCTAGAAGTGCATTCTGACGCCTAAGAGGTGGATTTCAAGATCTGCCATCTCTGCTTTAACATCAGATTTCTTCTCTTTATCGCTCATCATCATGTAATGAACACCGCCAAGGTAACTTACTGTCTCGCACAATGGATGCTCTAGCTCAACACCAAGACCAAATGCAGAACCGGTATGCTCTTCTTTTGGAGAAGTGCTTTCTGTTTTAGAAGAAGAAGACTCAACCATTAACTTAGCTGTGACCAAGCTTTTGCCAACTTCCATATCATAGTTAGCAAAGAGACCGATATTCATCATGTTATCAGTGTGTTTTGATGGCTTATCAACAGATTCACTCTTATAGCGAAGGTTAGCACCTACTTCAACCTTTGGCAT
>CALBMD010000098.1 GCA_937896265.1 uncultured Pseudomonadota bacterium | reverse complement strand
GTACCGAAAGCAGGCGATTGGTAACGTCAGCTATAGCTTTCTCATTGAGTACTAGCTTCTTCAGACTTTTAGACTCTCCCATAAAGAAATTGTACTCCTGTTCTGTAAGCACCTCTCGTAACCCGTCAGTCGCAAATAGTTCAATTTCTATAGCAGAGAGCGCCTGATCCCAGAGGTAAATGCAGCGAAGGGTTCGCAGCGCGAAAAAAACCTGGATTTCTAATAATACTTCCGAGGATTTTTGAAACGGGATGCGCTGCAACGTATTTACCGCTTCAGCAAGAGTAAGATTAGGGTTCTTGTGTCTCGACTCAGGAAAACCAGCATACATCCACTCAAACCAATCTTTATTTCCATGCCGCATAGTGGACTCAAATGATAAAATAAGACGCCAAAGAGCCAAGGTCCCCGATCTAGGAGCTATGCCTCTATTTTTTGCTATAAATTGTCTTGCTGCCATCGGCAAATCGTGCAAACTTTCTCCAAGACCACCAGTAACTACTGAGTTTATAAGAGGCTCTGAGTCGATATCACCAACAACTTGCTGAGCAGCAGTCCAAAAGAAGGTTTTAGGATTTCGCCAAACAGAAGGCCATGCTGGTTCTCCATCATACCCAATAAACCAAATGCTGCTGCTAAACAAAGAGTTTAGCGCTAAAATCTCATATCTTACCTTCTCCTCGCGAGTTTCTTCTTGCATCAAGGTATCCTGCCCAAACACAGAAAAATGAGCAAGTATGGCTAAATTTGCTATAAATATTTTCATTCAAGACCCCCCAATTATTTTTATTTGCAAAAGAATGTCAGAGTTAGCTCCTTAGATCCGAATTAATTTTTAAAACCATTGTTATTTCAACATACTCTACCTCTATTTCCCGTATAATTGTCCTGTTAACTGCCCCAGCGCTCTTCACTCTACGGATCTATCCCACAAATTTTAAATAGAGCCAGGATATAAACAAAGCAATCCAATGCCTCCACACCTCGTGTAAAACGCTGAGCTCGAAAGTCTTCGTCAAGAAAATGCGTTCCTAAAAGAAAAAACTAAAAACCAGGATGAGGAAGGCGCCGGCATGTCATCTTTTACAAGACTCATCTAGAAAGCCGAAGGCTCGCACCAACACCATCAATAAAAAGCTCGCCGCTGTGTCGTCATTTTGCCGTTTTCTAGCGCAAGAAGATCTGATGGATAAAGATCTGACTTATGGAGTCAAGCGACCAACTACAAACCAATTGCAACAGTTATCACCGTTTAGCTGTCATCTGGTTTGCAAGCATTTTATAAAAGGCCATGTTACGAAAAATTAAAGTCACATATTTACGTGTCTCTTCATAAGGAATAAGCTCAATAAAAAGTTCTTGCGGCAAATGCCCACGCCGCCTGACCCATTCATCTGTAACACTTTCCCCTGCATTATAGGCAGCTAAAACATAATCCAAACGCCCGTTATATTTAGCATGCAACTGCCGCACCAAACCAATACCAAGCTGTATGTTGCTATGCGCAGAGAATAAATTATAGTGCTTGATACCCATTTTATTCGCTACTAGCTTTGCAGTTGGATCTATAAGCTGCATAAGCCCTATTGCTTTAGCACGTGATCTAGCACGCTCAACATAACCACTTTCTTGCCTGATCAATGAAGCAACAAATTCATAGCTTAAGTTGGTTTTGTTTGACCCTAAAAGTTCAACTATCAAACTTTTTTGAAAAGCAGGAAACAGCTGGCGCCAAGCCAATCTATCTTTTACTTCAGGAAATTTACCATAGATGCGAATCGCACTTTGATTTAATAAGGGAATATTTCCAATACGCTGACCAGCCTCAAGCAAATAAGCTAACATAGGCAAGTCTGTCATTTGACTAGAACTCTGATTGGCTGCTAACAAATAAGCTTCTTCATTTAAACCAAGTTCCTGCAATTCATGAAACAAAGCCAAAGTAAAATCATTCTGAATTGATAATCGCTTAATTGGATGCTCTTTAGCTAAGACACGAGCACTGCTTACATCTTGGCTCAAATGACTCAATATCAACTGAGTATCCAGCTTGAATACCTCCGACAGACGGAAGGCATAATAACTCATAGGATTTTTCTTCACAAACTCGACAGCTAATGCTTTGGCTTCCTCAGAGATAGGATTGGCGCTAAGGGCAAAATAGACTGAAGGATTTACAAACCTACCATCTGGGAAAGACAGCCAATAGGCTTCAAACAATTTGGCAGCATCTTTATCTCCTTGAATTTTCGCCATCATAGCTTGCCTAAAAGCAGCATTTTCTCCTAGCTTTGTTCCCTTTAGCTTATCTTTAAGGGCCAGAAACTCGCTGCTCGCCGCCTCATAGTCTTTCTTCTCTTCAAGTAACCTGCCTTTGTCATAGAGCATCTCAGGATAAGCTGGATGCCCATGATAAATTTCTAAAAATACTTGAATACCGCTAATAGCTTCATCAAACAAATCAGCTTTCCAGCAGCCTCGCAAATAAAACAAGAGCTGATCGGCATCAAGCTGAGATAAACCTGCTTCAAATTTGCTAACTAGCTTATCATTCAATGCATCTGGTTTTTTCTTCTGCTTTAAATAGATCTGGAACAGCTCTTTAAATTGCGAATCTAAACTTTTATCAAAGGGCGCATCTTTGCGATTTTTTAAAAAAGCATCAAATTTCTCTATTGCTGTTAAAATAGAGACAGGTGTTACTGAAGTTATTGGTTTTGAAGCTGGCTTCGTCTTTTCCGCTTGTGAAAGTTTAAGCAGCTTTTGCCAAACTATCTTCTTTGGTTTTAGGATTGGGTTATCAAGACTTCGGCTTATAAGATCCTGCTGATCTTGAAGAACACGCCTTAACCGCTCCATTTGGTTTGTGGCGCGAAGACTCTCAACATACTGATAGATCTGTTCATCTTTTAACAGAGCTAGATTCAAAAGACCAATATGCTTAATCACTTGAAAGTAGCTTTTCTGAGCAAAACGAATACGAATCAATTCAATACGCAGACGCTCGTACCAAAGATTTTGGTCAAACCCCAACTCTCGATAAGTAAGATCTGTCTCAGAGAGATTTCTCAAACCACG
Organism: uncultured Pseudomonadota bacterium; assembly: GCA_937896265.1. Classification (GTDB taxonomy): domain Bacteria; phylum Bdellovibrionota_B; class Oligoflexia; order Oligoflexales; family Bog-1112; genus CALBMD01. Next base: position 1,923 of record CALBMD010000098.1, on the reverse strand, counting down.
CACAAGAAAATTTGCTCGCTCAGCTACAGGCGTTTTTTTATCTAAAGCACGTAAATAGAGAGAAATAGCCTGATAGAAAAGTAAAAAATGCTCGCTATGGTATTGACCCAATTCAATAGGCAGGCTAGTTAACTTCAATGGCGCTTTGGTTGGGTCTAACTCATAGCGAGCTGCTGCTTCCTTGATACGATCAAGATTTTTTTTTAAGGATGATGGTTCATATTTTACAGATTGCGCATGGAAAGAATACGTCCAGAGAATTAGGCACAGGGGCAAGAAATTCCTTCGCACTTTCCTCTCAAACCTTCTTCCTTGCTTGCCTCCATTCATCCCATATCCTTTGCCGAATACACCGGCGAAGTCGGCACAGTGACCAATCCAGGGCTTTGCCGAAGTTGACGACTTCGTTGAATCTTAGCGATGCTAATCCCTGTCTGCGCTAGAAAGATAGAGACAAGGGGGCTGATAAAATTAAAGAAGCAAAATGGTAAATAGTCTAAGGTTGCTACCCCAAGGATTGAGCTTTGGTAGGCACCACAAGAGTTCCATGGAACCAAAGGCGACGTCATTGTACCAGCATCCTCTAACGCTCGTGATAGATTTTTTGGGTGCAAGTCATAACGCCTATAGGCCTGCCGAAACATACGACCAGGGACCACAACAGCAAGATACTGATCCGAAGCTGTAATGTTTAGAAATATACAAGATATAACAGTAGCAGTAATCAAACCAGCGGCTGAACGCACGCCCATTAGCACAGTACGGGCAATGGATTTAAGCATACCGCTTGCTTCCATAGTACCGCCAAACATCATTGCCATGACGACTAACCAAACAGTTGGCAACATGCTGGTCATGCCACCGCGACTGAGCAACTCGTTAACCATCTGGTTCGATGTTTCGATTTTAAATCCTTGAAAGGCGCATTCAAAAAGAACTTGATAGACCTGGTCAAAAGCCATACTTGATGTCTTGAGAAGGATGAGTTGGGGCTGAAAGAAAAATATCCAGACAGCGCCAATGAGTACACCAAAACTAAGAACTGGAATTGCAGCAATTTTTTGCCGCACCAAAAGAAAAACAGCAAGAGGAGGAATGAAATTCCAAGGGCTTATATTAAAAGAACTTTTGAGAACTGCTGTGACTGCAGCAATAGATTTGAGATCAATATTTTCATAAGAATAATGCGAACCTAGAATGGCAAAAAGCAACATCGCAATAAGCAAACCTGGAACACTAGAATAAGTCATATGCCGGATATGTTCAAATAGCTCAGAACCAGCCACAGCTGGAGCAAGATTAGAAGTGTCCGAAAGTGGTGACATTTTATCACCAAAGTAAGCCCCTGAAATAATAGCACCAGCAACCTGAGGCGCTGGAATCTGCAGGGCGTTGCCAATACCGATGAGAGCCACACCAATCGTGCTCGTTGTCGTCCAGCTAGAGCCTGTCGTCATGGAAACAATAGTACAGATAATACAAGTGACTGGTAAGAAAACGCGCGGGCTTATAGTATTTAAGCCATAATAAATAATAGTCGGAACAATGCCACCCATGATCCATGTGGAAATCAAAGAGCCAACAATTAACAGAATAAGGCAAGCTGAAATAGAAATACTAACGGACTTAATCACTTTGTTTTCTATTTTTTGATATGGGATCTTGAGATGGAAACAGGCGATAAATGCTGCTATAGCTGCCGCGATAAGTAGAGCTATTTGGTTGGGGCCAGAGGTTGCATCTTGTTTGAAGACGATGACGTTAGTAGAAAGCATTAAGATGAGAAGAATGATTGGAATCAAGGAAACAACGACGTTGGGGTCTTCCGGAGGCTCTTCGGGTGACTTGCTCATTCGTTCTCCATAAATGTAATACTGTTTTCCCATGATAACTGATGAAAAAAACCAACGCAATCTTTTGCAA
>CALBMD010000097.1 GCA_937896265.1 uncultured Pseudomonadota bacterium | reverse complement strand
TTCGCCCAACGCTGATCCCCTAAGACTTTTTCAAAAGAACGATACCAAGAAGTGGTTTTCTCCCAAGCTATGGAGCCGTGGAGCTTTTTTTCTTCGTCGCTTATTTGCAAACCTGCAGACCCCCAATCTCCAAGTATATAGAGGTCGGTGTGAGTATCTCGCATGATGTTTTGAGGCTTCAAATCTTGATGAGCGATATCTTTAGTATGAATATAATCTAAAGTTAAAGCCATATCATAGAGGAATGATTTGCGAGCCCAGTGAGATAGGCTTTGCCAAGGGTGATAAGATTCATAAAGCGGCATTTCCATCTCAAAGAAAATACGCTGGTCCTTACGCACAAAGCCAGAGCGATGCATCTTTATAATATTAGGATGATCTAGCTTGGATAAAATAAGGGCTTCTCGCATTGTCGCTACACTATCGGAATTTGAAAAATCAAAAACGTTAACTTTTAACGCTTTATTTTCCTTAGCAAAAACTCTAGCAAAAGCGCCTTGACCAAGAGTTTCAAGATTGGGGTAGTGCTCTTTCCAGTCTTGATCTGTCATTAATTGGGGATAGTGGTGAGGAAAACTAATCACTCTATGAATAGGACTGGGGTCATTGAGAGAAAGTGGGTTAGTAGCTCGCAATGGAGAACTATATTCACTTGAAGTTATTGATTCTGTTGCAAAAATCGATGGAGTTATGGCAATAGCCAGGCATAACATAAGCTTTAGCAAAATAAGACTTCCTTGTCTCTTTGGGGTATTAAGAAGAAGGATATTACGCTTTTTTATTATAAAAGCAAGGGGGCAATAAATTTTTCTTTGCTATTTTTTTTACTAAAAACATGCTAACGCGCAAGTAACATCCTGGCGTCATATTAACAGCCATTGAGCTTATGTTAAAATGACTTCTAATAGCAAAGCCTAAATCCCCGTAAAATAAGAAGGAACTATCTGATGCATCTTTCAGAAATTGCCATCCGGCGCCCTGTTTTTGCCTGGATGATCATGGCATCGCTCCTTGTCTTTGGCGCGCTTTCCTTCAACCGTCTTGGCCTATCAAACCTGCCAGATGTTGACTTTCCCGTAGTTAGTGTTTCTGTATCGCTACCAGGCGCAGCTCCTGAAGTCATCGAAGCACAAATTATAGACCCTCTCGAAGATGCCATCATGCAAATCGGTGGAATCCGTAGCATCAACTCCTCCTCAGCACAAAGTAGCGGTAGCATATCTATCGAATTTGAACTGGACCGCAACATTGATAAAGCCATTGCCGAGGTGCAAAACCGTATTGCCCAAGCTAGAAATCTCATGCCTACTGATATGGAAGAACCACGGATTAGAAAACGCAATCCTGAAGATACACCCATCATGTGGGTGACAGTGACCTCTGATTCCGAAGTGCCACGCATCGAGCGTATGATCTTTGTCCGTGATGTCATCTTCAACCAATTAGCAAGTGTTCCTGGTGTGGGCGACATCAACCTTGGAGGCTATGTCGATCCCGCTCTAAAAGTGGCCGTGGATCTAAAGAAACTAAAGCAATATGATCTTACAGCTGATGATTTAATCAAAACTATTCTCAGCGAACACATTGAACAGCCTGCTGGACGGATCGAGAGCCAAAAAAAAGAATTTGATTTGCGCGTTTTAGGAGAAGCAGACAACCCCAAGGATTTTGGCCTCATTCCAATCACTGCACGCACTGGCATGGGTAGTTCAAACAACACGCTTCGCTTACATCAGGTTGCCACTATCACCGAAGCAACAGTTGACGAAAGAAGGCTCTCTCGCTTTAATGGCCGCGATGCTCTTGGCATGGGTATCTTAAAACAACACGGTTCCAATGCTGTCCGAGTAGCAGATGCTGTGCGACAAAAAATAGAAGAAATTCGCCCAACACTTCCAAAACAATATCAAATTGAAGTCGGCTCTGATAACACCCGCTTTGTTCGGTCTGCAGCCCATGAATTAATGTTTCTCCTCTTAGCCTCAGCCCTGCTTACATCCCTTGTTTGCCTGCTCTTTCTTGGCTCTTGGACCTCTACTTTGAATGTACTTCTTGCTATTCCCACATCTATCATTGGCACTTTCATGGCGTTGCATTTTTTCGGATTCACGCTCAATACATTTACTCTCTTGGGTCTTTCTCTAGCTATAGGCTTGGTCGTTGACGATGCCATTATGATGCTAGAAAACATCGTTCGTCACCGCCAAATCGGTGAACAAAAGATGAACGCTGCCATTATTGGCGCCAAAGAGATTAGCTTTGCTGCCATAGCTGCAACTATTGCTGTTGTTGCCATATTCTTGCCAGTGATTTTTATGAAAGGCGTTATTGGCCGCTATTTTTTTCAGTTTGGTATCACTGTTTCTGCAGCTGTGCTTTTGTCTTTGCTCGAAGCCATCACTTTAACCCCAATGCGCTGCTCTCGTTACCTCAATATAGCCGAACATGATTCTCGCTACGCCAAGTGGGTGGATAAAGGATTTGGTAATCTCACCAGCTTTTATCAACGCACTCTCGAAACTCTTCTTAATCACAAGATCGTGACTATCGCTAGCGCACTCATTTTATTTGTCGCAAGTTTTGGTATCATCAAGCTTTTACCCTCAGAGTTAATGCCTTCTCAGGATCAATCACAACTGCTCATTCGACTCAAGACCCCGGTAGGCTCCTCTATCTCTTTCACGGACGGCAAATTGCGAGAAGCAGAGGCCTATTTGCGCTCCCTACCTGAGTCAAAATCCATCTTTGCTGTTACCGGTGGCTTCGGTGGTGGCGATGCAGCAAATGCGGCAATCATTTTTTTCAATTTAGTTGAGCCCGCAAAACGCGCCTTATCGCAAGCAGAAATTATGATGCAACTGCGTAAGGTTTTCAAAGAAAAATTAGCAAACACAAAGGTTGTCGTGCAAGATTTGTCGCTACGTGGCTTTGCTTCTTCACGAGGGTTTCCCATTGAGTTTATTTTGCAAGGACCAAGCTGGAAGAAGCTGCGAGAAACAGCAGAAGATCTAACAACGCAACTGAAAGATAAGGGGATACTAGCTGATACAGACATGGATATCGAAGCAGGGATGCCTGAGGTGCAGATTATCCCAGATAAAACGAAGATGGCTGCTCATGGCGTAGAGGTTGCTAAGGTGAGCCAAGCTCTTGGCGCTCTCGTAGGTGGAGCTATCATGCGTGGTACTGCTCAGTATCCCAAAGAGCACCACCGCTATCCAATCGTAGTAAAGCTAATTCCTTCACAGTACCAACGTATCGATCAGTTAGCCGAAGTTCTTCTTCGCAATAACCGCGGTGAAATCGTCCCTCTCTCAAAATTGGTAAGCATGCACCCTTCTGAAGGGGTAACCAAAATCACCCGCCAAGATAGGGCGCGTTCAATCACTATTTATGCTAACCCAGGACCAGGGTACGCTCAGCAAGAAGCTTTGAAGGCAGCTGAGAGCTTTGCCACAACTTTCTTACCCGAAGGCTATCGTATCAAAATGAGTGGCAGCTCGCAGAGTTTTCGCGAAACCTTTGTTAGCCTCATTATAGCTCTAATGCTGGGGATTTTAGTATCCTATATGGTCCTTGGCTCTCAGTTTAATAGCTTCTTGCATCCGATAACAGTCTTGCTAGCTCTACCATTTAGCTTCTCTGGCGCCTTCTTAGCTCTCTATCTTTTTGGCCAGTCGATTAACATGTATAGCTTGATTGGTCTTATTTTACTTATGGGTATTGTTAAGAAGAATTCGATTCTGTTAGTCGACTACACCAACGTCTGCCGTACTGACGGTCTTAGTATACGAGATGCCTTACTTAAGGCATGCCCGGTGCGACTTCGTCCTATTTTGATGACATCAATCGCCACTATCGCAGGTGCCCTACCAGAAGCACTTAGTGTTGGCCCAGGTAGTGAATCAACACGCCCGATGGCTATTGCTATTATCGGTGGAATCATCGCCTCTACTATCTTGACACTGTTAGTAGTTCCTTGTGCCTACGCTCTTATGAGCCGCTTGGAGCTAAAACAAAAAACTTCTCATTGACATCTTAACCATCACTCCATAGCATCCGCTGGTTTGACTTACGATCACCAAAAAAGGGGATGCTATGGCTAAAGTTTACATTTTGCTCTTCACTTTCTGTAGCCAGTGGGACTTAGCTTGCGAAGAGCAGCTGCATGCCATCATCAATAAAGAGGCCCAAAAAGAGCTGCGACTTTTACAGACAGTATTTGGCCTAGCCAACTCCGCTGCTAATATGCCAGTTTCCGTAAGGCTCCAAAAAAATGCTCCAGACTCTGAAGCTATTCAAAAGAAGGTAGATACCTTGGCCGGCAAATGGCTATTACAAACCCTTAATGAGTTCCATTCTCCTATTTTAGATAGACGATTCCCAGATCTTGCGATTGCATGGGACCTAGTCACTACCACAAAATGGCAACAAAAAAGAATTTCGTGGATGACCTTCAAAAATACATTTTTCGGCACGGAGCAAAATAGAGAAGAGGTACAATTAGAGCCTATTGACAGCGAAGTTACCGCTATCAGAGCGACTTTAGTGCGGATAATGAAACGAGCTGGCGCTATCAAAGGAAAGAATGCGCTAGAAGAAGGCCTGCATGTTACTTGGCAAGGGGTATTGGCTATGCGACCCACTTTAGAAATAGCTCTTGCAAAGCACGACCATGCGGGAAACTTTCCTGAGTATAAGATAGACACCGTTAAGCTTTTTGCACCTATTTTTACAAAAGATTTTCTGACTTTACTGCCAGAAGTCAAAGCTTTCTATAAAAGTCAGACGAAAAAAATTCTAGCTATTATATGCCAAAGCCAGGATATCTAAGAATCACAAAAACATCCTCAATCGATAATTTGTAGGAATTTGTGGCACGGAGCAAGAATTTGTGGCACGGAGCAAACAAAGTTCCCCCAAGAATTTGTGGCACGGAGCAAACAAAGTTCCCCCAAGAATTTGTGGCACGGAGCAAACAAAGTTCCCCTAAAAATGCCA
>CALBMD010000096.1 GCA_937896265.1 uncultured Pseudomonadota bacterium | reverse complement strand
CCGAGAAGTGAAATTTTTTGAAAGTCACCAATAAATTCAAAGGATTCGAAGTTCGGTTGGGTACAAGGCGCGAGGAGGAGCAAAACCGCAGTGTACATATTGGTACATGAGGATTTCACGACGACAAAGCAACGCTGCACACAACTAGAAATTCGGATCCGGGATCTATCATACTTTGTGCTTTTCCTGGAAATGGCAAATAAGAATAGGTACAATGATCTACCTAATGAGGGAGGATTCATGAGACCTGCCATTTTGATGGCGATTGCTGGCGCTTTTATCATGTTTGGCTATGAGATCGTACGATCAGCCTCTAATACGCTGTCCAATAGAGACTTCGGGGTTGGTTATCAGCCAGTTGTTATGTCGCTAATACCCTTTTTTTTATTTGTAGTCTTGTACTTTTATAATCGAATTCTTGACCGCTTTGGTGCCCATCGCGGTTTCTTGCTTTCTATAATCTTGTCAATGGTGGCGCTTTTTGGTTGTTGGATAGGGATTAACTTAGGTTATCGCTTCTGTTCAGGTTTGCTTTATTTGTGCCGTGAGGTTTATATTGTCATTATCGTAGAGCATATATGGTCGTTTATTAATAGCATTAGCAGTGAGTCTGAGGCCAAAGTTATCAATGGTCGTGTTCTTCTCATTGCTACCATTGGTGCTGTTATCGGTGGTGTCTTTGTTCATCAGTATGCCAAAGCCTGGGGGACGCAGAATCTTCTCATAGCAATATTGCCTGTTTGTGCAGTTGCTTTGCTTCTTAGCCATCAAGCCTACTCTCGAGCGTTGATTATCGATGCTAGCAAATTTATGCGTAAGAAAAAGTCATCTAGTATTCTTAGCTTTGATGAGTTTCGCGAAAATCGTATTCTTGTTTCTATTTTGTTTTTAGTTGTTGCGAGCCAGTTTTATGGAACGCTTGTTACGCTAGTTTTTCAAAACTCTTTGGTAGCAGGTTTTTCTGACCCCGATGCACAAACAGCCTTCTCGGGCCTTTTCTTTGCTCTTCTCAACGGTGTTTCTCTCTTTCTTCAAGGGGTTCTTACTCCTCTCTTTCTTCGCCATTTTCAAATCTTTACCATTCAGCTAGTTGTTGTCATTGTAAATTTAGCTACTATTATTGCAGCGTTTTGGTTTGGTGGTATCTATACAGCAGCTGTATCGCTTTTATTCTTCAAGGCTTTTGATTATTCGCTATTTCGTTCTAGTAAGGAAATCTATTATATCCCTCTTTCCTTTGAGTCTCGATATAAAGCTAAAGCTTTGATTGATGTCTTTGCTTATAGGTGTAGTAAAGGCGGTGCAACAGCCTGTTTATCAGTGGCGCAACTCGCTGGTTTGGCTTTAAGCTCCGCTTCGCTTTCGGCCTTAGGCGTCTTCTTTGGCGTTATGTGGTTGCTGTCGTTGGTGCCCTTATATCAAAAGGAAGAAAGAGAGCCCATTGTTGTCTCGTGATTCTATCTTTTGATATTGCTAGCAAAAGTTTGGATTCTTGGGCTTTTTATGGTAAGTTATATAAAAATAACTTATACCATGAATATGAGGCTGCTATGGGTGAAAAAAAAAATATAAGCGCCAATAAAGCCAAGGTCCAAAAGCCCGCAAAGAAATCCGTTAAGGCCAAAACGCAACCAAAAGCTAGTACCAAGCAAGAATCTGTTGTTGCAAAGAAAGCGTCTGCTAATA
>CALBMD010000095.1 GCA_937896265.1 uncultured Pseudomonadota bacterium | reverse complement strand
CGCAAAGATGAAGGCATTGATCTTTGGCATAGACTGGCTTCAGAATACTTCTCAACCTACTATGGAGCTTTAGCTCACTATGCACTAGAAGAAATTTCTCAGCGAGAGATGATGCTGGCGGCGCGCAATCCTATTACATTTGACCAAGACTTTATCAGCGGCGCTTTTCCCAACTTACAAAAGCCAACTATTACTCGAATTCAAACTCTCTTACGCCTAGGCCTTAAGCAGTATGCTGCCTTTGAAATCAATAATCTGCGTATTGACCCTCAAAATGCCACACAAGGTTTTATTAAAGCACTTTTTCAGCATGGGGCAGGTGCTTGGCTTGATTCAATTAAAGAGTACTCTAAGCTTCCTTATTCTTACCGGACAATGCTCCCTATCGAATCGGAGCGCCTCTTGTTTCCAAAAAAATTTGAAATAGAAATCAGTGCCTATGCTACAAAAGCAAAAATGGACCCGTTTTTAATTCTTTCGCTGATTCGCCAAGAAAGTGTATTTAATCCCAAGGCAATGTCACAGGCGGGGGCACGAGGCCTCATGCAACTAATGGAAAAGACCGCTTTAGAAGAGGCGAGAAAGCTTTCTAAAGATTATATCCCGCAACAACTCAAGACTAAAATAGTTCGAGAAATCCACAATAGCCGTAATTTACATGAAACAGAAACAAACATCATTTTAGGTGTCCACTATTTCAAACGCTTATTTGATCGCTATAATAACCCGGCCTTGAGCTTAGCTGCCTATAATGCTGGTCCCACAGCTGTCAGCCGTTGGCAGCAAAAATATCCAACAGCAGATATTCTTTATTTTGTTGAGAAAATTCCTTATAAAGAAACGCGCAACTATGTAAAACTTATTTTACGCAATTATTTCTATTACAAGCGATGGTATCAACACGATTTTGATCAGATGCACTTTATTCATCTCAACCCTATTGGGGCTTCGCTTTCTCATTTAAGATTGCCAATAGCTCCAACTCCTTTGTCACTGCAATAGAAAGTGATGGTCTGATTTACACAAAGCCACCCCAAGGCAAGCCAAGAAGCGCTCCATAAGCAGCTCCATTTAGTCCCACTGCTATAATCAGGATCAAATCTTTAATAATATGACGGGTTAGCTTGGAGCCGTTTCGAATATATGGCTTGATTGCTTTTGCTATTGTTTCAGAAAGATACAACCCCGGCCACAAAGGTAACGCCGTAAGAATCATAAACACCGGGGGCTGTATCTCAAAACGATCAAAGATACAACCCGCCAAGCCCAAAGATCCAGCCAGAGCAGCGCCAGCTAGAGCAGCGCTAGCTAGAGGTGCCGATGCTATAGCCAGTGGCTGCAATTCACTAGCCATTGCACGCGGACTCTTTGCAACAGTCAATAACAAGACCACTGCTAGCACAAATTGACTCCATTTTTCTTTCATCTTCATTCTCTTTCTTCTCCATCTGTTTCGTAAAACAGGTTGATAACATGCAAATATTGTCTGGTCAATGAGGGATCAGGGTTGGGAAAAAAGGTAGCACTATGGGTTAACAAAAATGTGTTAGGCTTAAAAGAGATCTAAATAGGAGGCTTTATGCTTATTCGGTCTCTGACTGTTGTTCTCTTGTCGAGTCTATTTCCTTCCTCTTTATTTGCCAAAGAAATCATCTCTATAAACTCTTTAGAATGGCAGCAAATTCAAAGCAAAATCAAAGCGAAACCTGTGAAAAGTTTAATCTCTGAGCCTGGAGCAACCCGCCTTGAAATAAGCGATGGAGAAATCCAGAAGCTTTCTACAATCATGCATGAGCGCTTTCATAAATGCGGCGGCTTTTTTACAGAAGAGGTTGGTCTGTTACCTCCAACAAAAGCGACAGGCCTAGCCCCTTTTGAAGCAGCTTTCTATAACATTGATCAAAATGAAGCTGTGCAGCGCTTTTTAGGAGATGTTGATGAGCTTAAGATGTTGGCAACCATCCAACACTTATCTAGCTTCAAAAACCGTTATTATCAATCAGAGTACGGTATCGCCTCACAAAATTGGATCAAGGATACTTGGAGCCAACTTGTCAAAGATATTCCTCACGCTAGTGTCGAGCTTCGCCACCATGCTTCTTTTGCGCAACCCAGCGTGATTTTGACCTTCCGCGGCAGCAAGCTACCTAATGAATATATTGTCATTGGCGGCCACGGCGACTCTATTTTAAATTACAGCCGAAATCCTCAAATGAAAGCACCAGGCGCTGATGACAATGCTTCAGGGATCGCCACTCTTACTGAAGTGCTAAGAGTACTTGCCCTTGGTAACTTTACTCCAGATCGCAGTGTTCAATTCATGGCTTATGCTGCCGAAGAGGTAGGCCTTAGAGGCTCTCAAGATATAGCAAGCGACTACCGTCGACAGAATATGAACGTCAAAGCGGTGATGCAGCTTGATATGACAAACTATACTAGCGATGGTGCCGATTTAGTTTTGATAAATGACAATACCAATAGCGTTCAAAATCAGTTCATGGGGCAATTGCTTGAAACTTATTTGCCTTCTGTACGCTGGACCCAAGATGGCTGTGGCTATGCCTGCTCTGATCATGCTTCTTGGAATAGGTACGGCTATAGAGCTTCCTTCCCCTTTGAAGCTCCTATGGACGACTACAATCCTAATATCCATTCTACTGAAGACACGTTAGCGATGTCAGGCAACTCCGCCAGCCACGCGGCCCCCTTTGCTAAGCTTGGCTTAGCTTTTGTGCTAGAACTAGCTGCGCAATAAGAACCAAACGCTCTGGTACTCCAAAAGGTCCAATAGGCCTTGCGTTTACCTCCTACTTTCAGTAGTCTGTTACCCTATTTTGTCGAATCTAATAGCTTTCTTTATTAAAAGGCCTTGGTTGTAATGGCTTACTATGTCGACGTTCATACTCATTTAACGCACGAGGACTTTCGCTCGGATCTTGCATCCGTGATTAAAGACTGCGTTGATGCTGGGGTTGGCGCTATGGTAGTAAATGGCCTAGAACCTGAATCCAATCGCCAGATCCTTGAACTTGCTAAAATCTACCCACAAATTAAGGCAGCCGCTGGGATCTACCCAACTCAAGCTGTACACCCTTACCTAGAAGGTGATTTAGCGCTAAAAACCAAGCCGTTCTCTATTCCAGATGCTATCAATGAAATCAAGCAGTTAGCTGAAACAAAACAAATTATTGCTGTTGGCGAATGCGGACTTGATGGTTATTGGCTTGATGCTTCTTATACAACTAAGCAAGAAAAGGTATTTGAAAGCCTACTTGAGATCGCTAAAGATAACAATATCCCAGCTATTATTCATTCTCGCAAGCTAGAACGGCGAGCCTTTGAAATCTGTGCAGCGCTAGGTATGAAAAAGGTAAATTTCCATTGCTATACTGGCAAAACGAACCTTGCCGTGTCGATGGCTGAAAAACATCCATGGTATTTTTCCATACCAGCCAATTCTATTCGGTCAGAGAGCTTTCAAAAACTCATGAAATCTCTACCAAAAGAGCAGATTTTAACAGAAACTGATGCGCCTTATTTAGCCCCTGTAGCAAATACTAGAAATCTTCCCAAAAATGTGATAGGTACTGTAGAACTTTTCGCGAATTTGAGAAACTTAGACTTAAACGACGCTAAAGAGATTATTTGGCAAAACTATCTAGATCTTTTTAGCTTAAACTAAGCATGTAATCAAAGGCCGGGTAACAGCTTGTAAGGACAAGCTAGTTCTAAGGCTAGACACAAAGCAGGTATTGATGAAATACGCGTTTTAGAGAGGGCAAATGAGTGAGCAATTTAGACAATGTAAATGACCAGCATCTTTTCCACGGGGTTCACATCTTAGGTGAGATGTATGAAATCGATAAAAACGATTTAGACGATGTTCAAAAGCTGACGGCAGCTTTAAAAAAAGGCATCGAAGAAAGTGGCGCGAGTATCTGCGGTATACAGCAAAAGCAGTTCTCGCCTAATGGCGTTACGATTTTGGCCCTGTTGTCTGAGTCTCACGCCTCTATTCATACTTATCCGGAGCAAAACGCCCTATTTTTTGATGCGTTTACCTGCGGAACACGCTGCAACCCACTGCGGATTGCTCAAGCTTTGTCTGAGGTATTAAAACCAAAGCGATGCGAACTTAAGACTGTTGAGCGCGGTAGACCACCTTATCCAATGGATATGGCAAGCCACACGGCTCAGTTGGCCGCGCTGAATAACTTCAGCGATGCGCCACTACACTAGCACCTGAACCAGCTTCAACGAGGATTTTCGGTTGTAGTTGTTTATCTAGTAGTTTTATTTTTCGGTATCCCTGCAGAGTGTAAGGACTTTGTTCTCCTTGCAGGGTACCGGTTACAAGCACGCTCCCCAAATCTTCTTCAACCTGCCCATCACCACCAAAGCGTTCGGCAATATGAATATCTATTTGAACTGTTTGGGTTTGCTTATTCCACCCTCTAGGCCGAGTAACAATATGGTAGCGACCTATATAAAAATGATCCGAGTTCTCTAAGTCACAGCGCAGGATACGTTTCAACGCCTTAGCCTGATTTAAGCTATCAACTTGCTGGGCATTAGGCTCTGTGTTACTAGTGGACTCGTAAGGGACAATCTTTAGGCTCAGACGAACTTTATATTGCTCAGATGCCGATTGAGTTGCAGGCGCATCAACCATGTTGCGAAGGCGAAGGACTTGGGGTTTTGCTATCAGGACACCCGTTCCAAGCAGCAGCGGCATTGCTAAACGAAAAAAAACCATGATTGTCCCCTATATTGCATACACTAAATTATACCGCAAGGATGTTACTCATGGATGCTGCCACTTTTACTAACTGTTATGCTGTGATTCTCTCTGGGGGCTCGGGTACTCGCTTTTGGCCAAAATCAACACGCGCTGTACCCAAGCAGCTCTGCCAAATCAGCCACCCTGAATTAACAATGCTCGAAGAGACCCTAGCTCGCCTAGATGGTTTAATTCCTCCCGAAAGACGTCTTATTGTCACCCACAAGGATCAGCTAGCTCGCACACAAGCTCTCGTTAAAGATGCTTGTGGCCATTACCTAGCAGAGCCTGAGGCGAAAAACACCGCTGCAGCCTTGACCCTAGCAGCTCTTAGCGTCAAAAAACTAAGCAAAAGCATGCAAAACTCTGTCATCGTTTCTTTACATGCAGATCATGTGATTGGTAATCGAGATCTTTTTATTGCTAATCTAGCTTCCTCGGTAAAGCTTGCCGAGCAAGGTTATCTCAGCTTAATGGGAATTAAGCCTACCTACCCAGAAACGGGCTATGGTTATATTGAAAAAGGTAGCGCCATCCACCCTGACGGTTTTGTCGTAGCAAGCTTTCGTGAAAAGCCAAGTTTAGACTTAGCAAGCCAGTATGTAGCAGCCAAGACTTTTTCGTGGAACTCTGGCATTTTTGCTTGGCAGACCCAAACTTACTTAGATCAGATGAACCAATATCTACCGACTGTCCTTGCTCCTCTCACTGATCTTTTTACCAAAGAACAAGATACAGATACCAAAGCGCTAGCTCAGTGCTACAGCAGCTTACCTAAAATTGCTATCGATCAGGGGCTGCTTGAAAAAAGCAACCGCATTGCCATGATTGAAGCAACATTTGAATGGCGCGATATGGGGCATTGGGCAGCTTTAGCTCAACATTTTGGCACGGACGCACAAGGAAATTTAGCCCTAGGCAAGGCATTTATGCAGGACTCCACAGGCACTACTGTCTATGCAGATAAAGGCTTTGTTGCCACCATTGGTGTCAAAGATCTCGTTGTTGTAAGCACAGCCAATGGTGTTCTTGTTTGCCACAAGGACGCTGTGCAGGAAGTGAAAAAAGTTGTGGATTATTTAGCAGCACAAGGCCGAGAAGATCTGTATTAGCTTAGATGCCTGGCCATCACTAGCCGTCTTGGCCGCACCGGCCCGATCGGCGTCAGTCAGGTCATCACCAGCCGTCATGGCCGCGCCGCCCCAATCGGCGTCAGTCAGGTCATCACCAGCCGTCATGGCCGCACCGCCCCAATCGGCGTCAGTCAGGTCATCACCAGCCGTCGTGGCCGCACCGGCCCGAGGGCGTCAGGTGATCTGTTTGCTTTACCCGCGTATAGGTGTCGCTATTCAATCCGTGAAAAGGGGGTAGAAGCAGCTCAAAGAAAGTTTGATTTTTATTGACAAAACTATTTGAGATACATACCTATTTAAACATGCTTCTCAAAATCACAGATGCTGCAAAACACCTGAGTATCCATCCAGATACTCTACGCCGCTGGGCCAATGATGGCAAAGTTAAAGTTGCCGGTCATACACCTGGCAACCAACGATTGTTCGATCTAAAAGATTTTGAATGACTTGGCGTGAGTGCGACTTCAAGAGCGATTCAACGTGAACGTCCGATAATTGCTTATGCTCGTGTATCTTCAAAAGATCAAAAAGAAGATCTGAAACGGCAAGTAGCGATGTTAGAACTTTATTGCGCAGCAAATGGTTGGCAATACCAGATCATTGAAGATCTTGGTTCGGGAATGAATTACCAAAAAAAGGGCCTGAAAAACTTAATCCGCGCGATTTGCCACCAAGAAGTGGGTAGACTGGTAATCACCCATAAGGATCGACTGCTTCGCTTTGGATCGGAGCTGATTTTTTCCATTTGCTCGCATGTGGGTTGTGAAGTTGTCGTTATAAACGCCGCTGAAGATACAAGTTACGAAGAAGATTTAACACGTGATGTATTGGAAATTATCACCGTTTTTTCAGCTTGACTCTATGGATCAAGATCACATCAAAACAAAAAAATCGTCCAAAAGCTGCAAGAAGCTGCTGACGAGGTCTGTCGATGAACAAGGTTACTCGCATTATTGCTTCAAAAAATCTCAATGCTGGGAAGTACCGCGCGCTGCAAGAGCAAGCCAAACTGCTGGGTAAAATTCGCAAAGAGGTATGGCATCGCTTTGGTTCCATTCGAGGTGTCGGTGCTAGTCATCGCCAGATACGCGGAATTTGGGTAAAAACAAGAGATTTCAGACCTCTGGCAGCAAAAGCATGGAAAGAAACACTGCGCGACACGCTTGATGATGTCAAGCTATACGAAGAGTCAGCCAAAGAGAAAGCGCGTAAAGCTATTGCGAAACGTATAAAAAACGAAGTGGAAAGAAAAAATCTTTATCGTTTGCTTAAAAGCGATGGGTGGGTAAGAGATAAATACCTCTGTTGTCTGATGCGTAAATATAAGAAGCACGGCAAAACTCAAGTGAACAATCAGATCATTATTGAATTTGGCGTGTATAAACAATTTATAGGTCGAGATGGTAATACCTGGCTCAAAATACCATCTTTAAATCGCTCTAAGATGCTTTGCATCCCTTTGAACTGCAATGTTCAACTCAAAGGGGCATTGCGCCTGATCCTAGATAACGGCAAGATTTTTGTACACCACACTATCAACCCCAAGCATTTTGCACCCTGCGGCGATCAAATCGTCGGTGTAGATAAAGGTTATACCGAGGCATTGGCTGATTCTAAAGGCAATTTCCATGGCAACGGCTTTGGCGACATTATGACTACCGGCACTCAAAAGCGCCATTTTCGTGGACAAGCGCGCAATAAGTTACATCAACTAGCGAAAAAAACGAAAAACAGGAAAGCGAGAAACATTCAAAAGTTTAATCTTGGGCGTATTAAACTAGAGCATTATAACTATTGCCAAAGAGCCCAGTTGCGCAGCAAAGCGTTCGAAGCTGCTCACCGGGCTGTGGATATCGCGCAAGAAATTCGCGCAGAAGATCTGTCTAAATCGATGAGTTCCAGCAAGCGTTGGAAAAAATATAATCGTATGCTATCTGCCTGGGCTCGTGGTTTTCTTTCAGAAGCACTTGAATCTGTAACAAAGGCGAGAGGTTCTCGCCTGCGATTGGTAAATGCAGCTTATACTTCACAAGCGGACTCAAACACAGGTCGTCTGAAAGGAAGGCGTGTGGGAGATAAATTTTACCATGCCAATGGGGAAGTTTCGCATGCAGATACTAACGCTGCGGTTAATATTGAGCATCGAGCTGACGATAGCGAGATTAGTCTTTACACTCCTTATAAAGAAGTTAAAGCTATTCTGCTCAATAGATCTACCGCCATCGGAGGAGTTAGTTCTGCCAAGGGTAACTGCCCCTCCAGGACTCCAGTTACACGCCGGAAACGGACATTAACGGAGAGCGAATTACCTAAAAACGAGACGATCCAGGATTGTCCAGGTTTTTAGGAGCGGTTGAAATCTTGGGGTCGTGTAGCAAAAGAACGGTTAATTGAGAAATTCAATCCCGAATGGAACTTCATTAACTCGGGGTAACACAAACAGATCACCTGACGCCGATCGGGCCGGTGCGGCCACGACGGCTGGTGATGACCTGACTGACACCGATTGGGCCGGTGCGGCCACGACGGCTGGTGATGACCTGACTGACACCGATCGGGCCGGTGCGGCCACGACGGCTGGCGATGACCCTGGCTCAAGTCGCCATTCTCAGTCCGCAGACTTCTTCCAGACTCGACAAACTCATGCGATCTAGAATTTTATCTCTCTCGGATCCGATAGGTTAACCCAGTGCCGTCCTAGCTTACATTAAAAAAAATCAGAGAATATCCGCGACAAACAAGATTTTTTTTGTTCTAGTGAGATTGCTTCGTACCAATCAGTAGCAATAGAATTCGCTCGTTCATAGTTAGTCTTGTTTATCGTACTATTTTCGCTAGCGTCCATGATTTGCATGGGACTCAAACCTTCCTGCCATGGGAAGGCCAATTTTTCTTTCTTATCCGAAACGGTAAGACCGTCAACTGACATAAAACATTGCATTACTTGAGCTTCAATTTTTCTCTGAGTCCACTCTGTTTTAAAGTCGGCTGCGAGATCGCTGTCTTTGTGTATAAGATTGGCAAGATTTTCTATGATTTCAAACAATAACGAGAGAGTCATTTCGTACAGCTCTAGCTGCAGATTAGTATTAGCAATCTTGAAGTGAAAAATATCTCCTTTTTTAAAACGGATAAATTTATTTTTACACTTAATGCCTATTCTATCGTTTGCCACGACATACATTCTTTGCGAGAAATCAAAGCGTCCATAACGCCAAGTCAGGTTGGGAACATTTTCACCGGCCTCATTTTTAATTTGGCTTTCTATCCATTGATCACTTGAGGCTTCCTGGCCAAAGCCTTCCACCTTCTTGTTCCTTTCCAAACGCCATTTTAGCCCTACCTGAAAAAAATCGGCATCGCTTTTAAATGGAGGATATCCCAGTTCTTCTAATATCGCTACAACACCATTAATCGTTTGCTGCAACTCACCAGCCCGAGGATATATTGTAATACCTTTGTTACGCGTCTTAGGCTTATACGATGCACCGGCATAATGTTCAAAAGTTCTAAAAAATTTATGCTTGTAATCCTTCTCTATCAATTTTGGTAGAATTTCGTTTAAAAACTTATAATAAGCTTTTGATTCAAATGGGCACACTAAATGGAGTTTGACGCCTTGCTCCTGCCTTGTCGCCTTGCCAAAGGCAAGATGATAATCGTTGTTTGCATCACCTGGTCTATTCTCTATGTAATGCTTGATAATTTTTTCATGAATAGAAACTTCATCCGATTGTGTCGCATGGACGTTTAAAACTAGAATGAGATAAGACAATATGAAAAAAATAATTAATCTAAACATTATCACCCCAAGTGTTAAATTTGGCGCAACCTAACACAAAAATTAGAAAGTTTAAAGACTTAAATACATTGTATGAGCTGCTCTGTAGCTGCGTCTTTTTTGAAAAGATGGAAAACGAAATGAAGTCTTTAATACAAATAATTCGTGGATATAGGTAGACATTAGGGAAGCGCAAGTGTCCTGAAGCTTGCTGAAGAAGGAAGCCCCCATGAAGGGGGTCGGAGATTTTTTTAGGAGTTTACAGTTTTACTGCCTTTGAC
>CALBMD010000094.1 GCA_937896265.1 uncultured Pseudomonadota bacterium | reverse complement strand
GAGGGACTTTAGAATGGCATGGAATTCATTTGGGTCTTTAAAATCTTTATATACTGAAGCAAATCGGATATAAGCCACTTGATCCAGGCGATTTAACCCATCCATGATGAAATCACCAAGCAAGCGGCTTGGGACAATTTTTTCTCCCAATTCTTGCAGGCGATTTTCAACACGACGAAGCATAAACTCGATTTCTTCAATTTTTAGATTTCGTTTTTGGCAAGCAATATGAATCGATCTTGCCGCTTTTTCTCGTTGATAAGGTTGAATATTGCCGTCTCGTTTTTTGATATGGATCTCAAAAATTTCTTCGCGTTCATAGGTCGTATACCGATAATCGCAAATACGACAAACTCGCCGCCTACGGATAGATTTACCATCGTTAGTGACACGACTTTCCAAGACCTTGGAGTCCTCGTGACCACATTTCATGCATTTCATGACGGCACCCAACCTGGGTAGAGAGGAAAGCTTAGAGCAAGATCATTTACTTTTGCTTTAATACTAGCAAGTTGCTGTGGATTATCAGCGTTTTCATAGGCATCTCGAATGAAATCGCCAATCTGAATCATTTCAGATGGTTTCATGCCTCTGCTTGTTAAGGCAGGAGTGCCAAGACGTATACCACTTGTTACAAATGGGCTGCGAGTTTCTCCTGGCACAGTGTTTTTATTGGCAGTGATGTCAACAGCTGAGAGAGCTGTTTCCATTTTTTTGCCGGTCATCTCGGAATTTTTTAAATCGATCAAAAGCAGATGGTTATCAGAGCCACCCGTTACAAGGTTAAAACCATTTTCAACTAATCTTTTGGCTAAGCTTTGGCAGTTAGCTAAAACATTCTGCTGATAAACAGTGAAATCTGGTAAAAGGGCTTCTTTAAAGCAAACTGCTTTTGCAGCAATTACATGTTCTAAAGGTCCTCCTTGCACTCCTGGAAATACTGCCTTGTTGATGATAGGTGTTAGGTTCTCATCGTTCCATAAAAGGATGCCGCCGCGTGGGCCACGTAATGTTTTGTGGGTTGTGGAGGTGACAATATGAGCAAATGCAATTGGACTCTGGTGCAGTTTAGCAGCTACTAAGCCGGCAATATGAGCCATATCAACAAGCAGGTAAGCGCCAACAGTGTCAGCAATAGCTCGCATTTTAGCAAAATCGATACTGCGAGGATAGGCGCTGGCGCCTGCGATAATGAGCTTAGGCCGCAAGGCTTTTGCTTGCTCTTCAATTCGTTGGTAATCAAGATAGCCCGCGTCATTTACTTGATAACGATGGCTTTCATAATAGAGCCCTGAAAAGTTGACCTTAGAACCGTGGGTTAGGTGTCCGCCATGGCTTAAATCCAACCCTAAAATCTTATCGCCTGGCTGAAGTAGAGCGAGAAAAGCCGCAGCATTGGCTTGAGCGCCAGAATGAGCTTGAACGTTAGCAAACTTGGCGCCAAAAAGCTGGCATAAACGGCTGATAGCAAGGTTTTCTACCTTGTCAACAACCTCACAGCCGCCATAGTAGCGTTTGCCAGGTGTCCCTTCAGCGTACTTATTATTTAGTATGCTGCCTAAGGCGGCGATAACCTCTTCGCTGGCAAAATTCTCAGATGCAATCAGCTCTAAGCCGCGCTGCTGTCTTGATAGCTCCTCTTCGATCAGCGAATATACTTCTTTGTCAAACCGACGAATGATTTCCCATGGTTTGCTCATCATCTGAAAGCCCCCTAATAGTGGCTGATTGCTGCTGACATTAAAGGCTCTCCAGAGCTTTGATTTTTTCAATTCGTCTCTGGTGCCTGCCCCCATCAAAGGGTGTCTTTAGAAAGATTTCTAAAAGCTCAAGGCCAAAATCGATCTCTTGGCCGCTTAAACAAAGGACATTAGCATTATTATGGGCGCGAGCCAGCCTAGCAAACTCAAGGTTACTGCAGGGTGCAGCTCTTACTCCTGATATTTTGTTGCAAGCAATGGCCATGCCTAAGCCTGTGCCGCAAATAGCAATACCACCGTCAATGTCGCCGGATTTGATCCCAAGCGCTAGTGCTTTAGCAAAATCAGGGTAATCTACGGGGTCTTTATCGAATGGGCCGTAATCCTTGGCTTTAAGTCCAAGGGTGGATAATTTTGCGAGAACTTTTTCTTTGAGAGCCAAGCCATTGTGATCGCTGGTGACACCGATACGCAAAAATTCCATGATATTTGTGCCTTAGGACGGGTCAGATTTCTTCTCGTTTTTTAACAAACTCAATAGCATCTTCGACGCTTTGAATAGATTCAGCTTCGTCGTCTGAAATATCTACGCCAAATTCTTCTTCGATTTTCATGACCAGTTCGACGATGTCTAAAGAGTCAGCGCCTAGATCTTTTATGAAGTGGGCATTGCCTTTGACAGCATCTTCTTCTACCTGGAGCTGTGTAACGATGATCTTGCGTACTCTTTGTTCAATAGTCTCTGACGACATCTCCGGCTTTCTCCTTTGGCAGTGGTTTTTAGCATAAGGCAATATTGCCTTTTAAGGGGACCTTAAAAATCTAATATAGTCAATAAATAAATATAAGCTAGTCTATTCTTTGTTTGGCAGGGCGTCAAACGGTGCTATGATCTTAAGTAGTATGTCTTAATATTTGTTGGCGTTTGAGGGTGCATGCGGTTAGTAAGAAAGAGCTTTCTTCTAAGCCTCTGCTTAGTCTTTCCTTTTAGCCTACAAGCTGAAGATGCTCTAGTAGCTCTCAAGAAGCATGAGATCTTCTTTTCTCTTCAGCAAGAGAGGGCTCTTGCCGCTGATGGGCCTATTATTGATTTATCTATTGATACCAGCCAAAATATTTGGCTTTTGGGTCAAAGATCAATTTGGCAGTACACGGTTTTAACTAAGACTCTTAGTGAAGTGCCGATTATCCTTTCTCATGAAGAGGAAAGGCTTGTGGCTTTTGTGCCTTATAATGTAGGCCTAGTCGTTGCAAGCACAAAAAACATTCATCGTATTTCCATAGGTGAAAAAGGTTCTCTAAAACTTGAGCAAATAAGTTCTTTGGCAGGTATTGTCGCCATTAATTTAAACGAAGAACTTTTAACTATTATTACAAAGAATCAAATACATCGTTTAGATACCAAGTCTTGGCTTCTTAGTTCTTTGTTTTCATTACCTGGGACAGAGTATACTAAGGTGGCTTGTCAAGATAAGCCGCTGCGCTGCTATCTTTTATCAAAGCATAATCTTTGGTATACCGATCTAACATCAAAACTGCCTAAAGCACGCCTCATTCACGAAAGTAAGTTTGAGTTCCTTGCCATATATCCTTATAAATCAGATTTACTAGCTATGACAAATTATACAGTTCTTCAGTGGAATAAATTAGCTGAGATTGTGGCAACTATTCCAGTAACAGGTCGACAGAAATTATGGTTAGCAGCAATTGATGAGAACTGGCACAGTTATTTATTTGATAACTATTTATTAGTTGCTATTGATCTAAATAGAAATACAAAATACCAGATACAGCTTTCTCCTGCTGAGAAAGCGACATGCCTTGTGCAAAAAGATACAAGCATCGCTTTGCTTGCAGGCGGCAAGCCGCGACTATTTCAATTAATCCTATCCTAAAAATTTAGGTAGCAGTATACTTGAGTTAGAATTTCACTCATAACAAAAGTAGATGCATAGCCGTGAGAATTTTGCTACTTGTCCTATTTTGGGGCCAAGGATCGTGCACGAAAATTGTTCCGGAAGCGACTCTTGCTCCTCATCGCTTCGAAGCAAATTCTTCTAACCAAAGAACAAATGAGCCGCTTAAAGCTCTGACTCGGATCTCGCAAAATGAAGTAGATATTGATGATCGACTTGTTGATGATGTCAAGTTAGTTATGCTTGCTAAGCTATATGAAGGGTTAGATCAATTTAACAAAGCCGACGAATATTTTCTAAAAGCATTTGAAATAGCAAGCGATGATTATCGTGATGAAGTGATTTTTCATTGGCGTTTGGCTATCCAAAAGCGAAAGCCAGTTTGGCAACCTATCGCTACTCATAGCTATATGAAGAGACTGTTAGGTGATCGAGCTGACATTTTTGCTAAAGATTTCAATAAAGCCATGCCTAAAGATGAGTCTAAGTGTTTAAAAAATAACGCAAGTAACATCCAAAACTCAGCTGAAAGTACATTTAATGAAGGCCTTTACCTGGCATGCAGTGGCGATATTCGGCGCGCTAAAGAGCTTTTGGCTCAGGCCAGTGTGATGTTTGAGGCGCAAAAAGAACCGTCTAAAGCGCTATCAAGTCTAGAAGAGTTGATCTATCTTCTGCGTAAAAATGATTTTCGCCAAGAAGCAGCTTCGTATTATGGAGAGTTAGTTAGTTTTTGGGAAAGATACCCGCAAGCATCTACTGTGACTCGTAGAATAGATCATATGCTTTGGGCGGCTAGGTATCAGGCTCTTATTGGTAAGTATGATTTAGCTAAAAAATTTGGACAAGGTGCTATTGATCTTGCCTTGCGTAATTTAGATCAAGGGGCTTCAAAGAAAAAATATGAACTAAGTGAGCTGGTTGCAGAAGGATATTTTGTTTTGGCAACGCGTGTGGCTGTTGATGAGAAGAATTTTAAAGATGCATTAAGTCTTTTGCAAAAAGCAGCTAAAACTCGGTTTTTAACTAACTCGTGGCGTAACCGCTTAGCCTGGTATGAAGGTTTGACTCATTTTTTGATAGGTTCACATGACAAGGCTGTTTTAGTCTGGAAGCGCTTACAGAAAAATGGTAACGCGAAACAGATGCAGTCCCGTTTGCTTTTTTGGTTGGCCAAGGCTTATGGAGAAATGGGGAAATTAGCCCAAAGAGATAGTTGCCTAAAAAATTTAGCACAAAATGATCCTTTTGATTATTATGCAATCGTCGCTTCTTTTCAAAACCCGTCTCTTGAATTATCTAGCTGGAAGACTTGGCTAAAAGGTAGGCCTTTAGAAGATCGCTTTTCTGATCTTAGTCAGTTTAAAAATCAAAAATTGATGCAAAATTCCCGATTAGCTCGCTTAATAAAGAGAGTAGAAATTTTGGTTGGCTCAGGTCTTGGTGAAATGGCCAAAAAGGAAGCTCTTCTTGTTTATGAAGCAGCTAAAGCTAATCTAAGGAATAAGGAATGGACGCAAGACCTCATCTATGTTTCAAGAGTGCTCTATGCAGTTGGCAGCTATAAAGAAGCTATTCAGTTAACCCTAAATTTAAGTTATTTATCTGATTTTTGGCAAACGTGGCCTGAGCAAATCTATATTTTCTTTCCTAAGCCGTTTGGCGAAATTTATGGAAGATATGCAAATAGCAATTTTGTTGATCAAAACGCTTTATATGCAATTACTAGGCAAGAAAGTTTGTTTAATTTAACAGCAAAAAGTCCGGCTAATGCCTATGGGCTCATGCAGTTAATCAGACCAACAGCTGAGCGAGTAGCGAAAGAAATGGGTACCCCCCTTGAAGCGACAGATAAGCTTTTTGATCCAGGTGTTAATGTTGGCTTGGCAGCGCTTTATATCAGAGAGCTTGAGGTTCGCTATCAAGGTAACAGACAGGCGGTATTTGCTGCATACAATGCGGGTGAATTTGTCGTT
This sequence comes from uncultured Pseudomonadota bacterium, assembly GCA_937896265.1. GTDB lineage: Bacteria > Bdellovibrionota_B > Oligoflexia > Oligoflexales > Bog-1112 > CALBMD01. The sequence continues at coordinate 4,375 of CALBMD010000094.1, read as the reverse complement.
GATAAATGGCTTTTAACCAGACCAAACTTAGATCCATTAATGTGGATAGAGCTAATCCCCTTTGGTGAGACGCAAGAATATGTGAAAAAAGTTCTGCGCAATGAATATGTATACAAAATGTTAAAAACAAGACAAAATGGAATCTCGTTGCAAGAGAGCTTTGCAAAAAGATCTCTTGCCTTGGCAAAAGCAGACTCAAATGAGTTTGCAGTATCGCCGTTCATCCCAGCAAGTAGGTTTTGACATGGCCGGAAAAGTAAAGCCCGCCCGAGACTATAAAAAAGAATCCGCTGGTTGGATTCATTTAATCCTTATCATGTTCATATTTCCCATCTTATTCTTTTTTTGTGTATACTTTCCAATTCTAATGGGTTGGACGAATAGATTCCCCTAATAGCCATTCTTAGCATTTCTTATTGCGTAAATACGCAGCGCTTATTAAAACATAGGCAGCCCAGTTGCGCTTTTGGACAATGGGAGAAGCTTTGTTTATCTCGGACCGCGTTACTTTAAAAGATCTATACCAGTTGACAAAGCCGACAATTACTTTGTTGGTTGTCGTGACAGCTATTCCTAATTTGTATTTAGCTGGTATGGGTATTAGTTTTAATCATGCTCTTTGGATCTTGCTAGGTATTGCCCTTTGCTCAGGATCTGCAGCTGTCTTTAACCAGATTGTGGAAAAAGATACAGATCAGCTGATGTTTCGTACGAAAAAGCGAGCCTTTGCAGCCAGTCGTATTAGCTTTAAAGAGGCATTAGTCTTTGCGTCGGTTTTAGGTTTTGCCGGTGTTTTGACTTTGATTTGGCAGGCCAATCTCTTGGCAGCAGCTCTTGCCCTGGGGGGGCATTTTTTTTATGTTGTAGTCTATACTCTTTATCTTAAGAAGCGAACGCCACAAAATATCGTCATTGGTGGTGCCGCTGGAGCTGTCGGGCCTTTGATTGCCCAGGCAGCAGTAGAGGGAAGGGTTGGCCTATCTGCTCTTCTTTTAGCTCTTATCATCTTCGTTTGGACTCCGCCCCACTTCTGGTCGTTAGCTCTTCTTTATCAGGCAGACTATCGTCAGGCAAAAATACCAATGTATCCAGTTGTTTATGGAGAAGCTAAGACAAAAGCAGCTATTTTTGGCTACAGCCTGCTACTTTTGCCTTTGATTATCAGTTTAACCCTGATAGGTAAAGCTGGTTTTGTTTACTTAGTCCCCGCTGTTTTATTAACTCTTAAGCTCATTTTTGATGCTTTTTTGCTTATCAAGGACGAAAACAACCAAAGAGCCATGCCTTTTTTCCACTATTCATGTCTCTATATCTTGGGAGTTTTTGCCTTTTTGACCCTTGATGCCTTTTTATGACCCTTGGGCGAATTGCCAACTATCAAGTTTTGTTGTAGTCTTGCCGAAAAATAAGCACAAAGGTGGTAAGAGGTATGATTGAGGCTATTAAACAGGTAATTGAAACGGATATTAACCCATATTTAGCAATGCATTCAGGCGGTTGTGAGTTGATTGATGTTGATGATGGCATTGTTACGATAAGACTTTTTGGTGGCTGTTCAGGCTGCCCCTCAAGTCAAATTACGCTTTTTAACGGTATTTTACCTATTTTCAAGGAAAAAATCCCTGAAATCAAGGATGTGCTTTTGGGCTAAAGGCCTTTTCTTGTCAATTTATCTCCTTTTCCAGCCGTTAACAACTGCTTGGGCCAAGGATGGTGGTTCGGTTTGGTATACTTACCCCAACGGTGGGGGTAGAGAAAAACCTCAAGATGAGATCACTTTTAGTCCTGCCTTGCATAGCTTTAAGGATCCTGATCGTCTTCGCTGGACGATTTTTATAGGATTTGACGGCGTTAGCGTTCCTGGATCGACAGTTCCACTTTATAGAGTAGCTTTTGGCAAGATTTACGCCACCCGCGCTTATTTGGAGCAAGAGGTTGAGGTAAAGATCTTAACTATAATGGGGGCCTTGGGAAGTCTTTATTATGGGATTGATTGGCAGGGAGCTGCCAGTTTGCGTCAAAAATTTGGTTTATCGCAAAATGAATATTTTTGGGTCTCAGGGCACAATCTAAAAGTAGAGCGTAAGTAGCACTACTTCCCCGCTAAACTCTTAGCTATGCATTATAGTTTGTAATAGCAGGGAGCGCGCAGCTCCCCAGAACACCGTCTTATGCCAGGCTGCTATACAAACTAGCTCCTTAAAAACTTGCTAGAAACTGTCTTGCTATGGTTACAACGGGAACCGCAATTGCATGGCTAAGAGTTTGGGGACATTCCCTAAGCCCGCGGCTTTATGGAGGTCCTGTTAAAATGTGGACCGAACCATCTTGTTTAATGCCAATCATATGCTCAAATTGAGCTGAGAGCTTGCCGTCAAAAGTAACTGCTGTCCATTTATCGCTAAGGATTTTACACCGATAGTCGCCTTCATTGATCATCGGTTCAATGGTAAAGACCATGCCAGGTTTAAAACGCATCCCCTTGCCTTTGGTGCCGTAGTGAGGAATTTGAGGATCTTCATGAAATTTGCGACCTATACCGTGACCGACAAAATCTCGCACCACTGAAAAGCCGTCTTTCTGCGCCCTAGACAAAATCACGGCACCAATATCGCCAATGCGAGTGTCTGTGCTCACTAAAGAGATAGCCTGCTCTAAGCAGTCTTTAGCGCATCGGATCAATTTTTGAGCCTTAGGGGAGACTTCGCCAACCGTAAAAGTTCTTGAGGTATCGCCATGAAACCCATTTAAAATAGGTGTCACGTCAATATTGATAATATCACCTTCTTTTAGAGTAACTCGTTCAGAAGGGATGCCATGACAAACAACATGGTTTATAGATGTACAAATGGACTTGGGAAAGCCATGATAATTTAAAGGAGCACTAATAGCGCCTCGTTTTTTTGTTTCTGCCGCCACAAGATCATTAAGTTCTAAAGTAGTGATCCCAGGTTTGACATAATCTTTAATAAATTCAAGTAATTCATATGCCAAAAGGCCAACTTGTCGCATTTGGTCGATTTCAGCATCGCTTTTCAGTACGATCAACTAATAACTCATTTCTAAGCCGATTTGGCTAATGGGGGCGAAATTTCGCCTATGTAAGGGACAAAGGCCCTGGCGCTTGAGCCCGTCTTGATGCAGCTTTGTGCCGTAGCCGACATTTTTGCTAAACCCATACCCTGGAAAAAGAACGTCCTGCTGGCGCATAAATAAATCTCGTGATTCTTTAGCAAGAATGGAGGCGGCAGCGATAGCAAAACAAGCATTGTCACCACCAACGATTGCTTCCTGTGGTAGGGCTAAATCAGGAATCTTAAATTTCCCGTCAACAAGCAAGAGCCCGATTTGGCTGGTAAAGGGATAGATGGCTCTTTTCATAGCTAAAAAAGTGGCGCCAACAATGCCCAGGACCTCAATTTCGGCTACCTGAGCTGCTGCTACGTTCAGCTTGAGAGCTACCTTGTGGATAGTTAAAAGCGCTTTTTGTCTTTGCTTTTGGCTGAGCGTTTTTGAATCCCGAATTAAGTCGCGATCAGGGCCTGGGATGTTAGCAAGCTGCTTATAGTCCAAAATGGCGCAAGCGGCATAAACAGGTCCTGCTAAACAGCCTCTTCCGACCTCATCAACGCCAGCAATTGCGCCATTTTGGTGAGATTTTAAGAGTTTTTTTTCTAAGGAGCCGATAGGTTGCAAAGACACGTCAAGACAAAGCCTTGTCTAGCATTCTAGTAAGCTGTGGCTTGCCAACAGCGCCAATAGTTGATTCTACGACTTCCCCATTTTTGAAACAGACTAAATACGGGATAGACCGTACACCATAGGTGGTTGGCACATGCTTATTTTCATCGACGTTCATCTTGGCAACAGTAACTCGCCCTTTAAACTCCGCAGCTAGGGTTTCTAGCGTTGGGGCGATTGCTAGGCAAGGGCCGCACCAAGGGGCCCAAAAATCTACCAAGATTGGAATTGGGGAACGCAATACTTTTTCTTCAAAGTTACCGTCATTGACTTCGACGATCAAATCACTCATTTATGAACCTCCTCATTAGATCGCTTGGGATCTCGCCAAATTCTATGTGCTACAACCTGGTGAGTCCAGAACAATTTAGGCTGCTTATATTTTTCATAATCTTTTTATGAATTAATTGAAGACTTGGTGTGCGGTTTTGCCCCTTTTTTGTTTGATAAAAAGAGGGAAGGGCTTCAGATAATAAGGCTAGTAGCGCTTCGCGCTGGCCATTTAAAGCAGCAAGCCATTGGCAAATACATGTAACATCAGAATCAGCTAAAAAAAGTCCACGGCCACGGACTTCAAGAACGTAAGCAACGATAAACTCTAAGTCTGTAGTGTTATTAAGGTTTAAGTAGGTCA
>CALBMD010000093.1 GCA_937896265.1 uncultured Pseudomonadota bacterium | reverse complement strand
AGCGCGCAGCTCCCCAGAACACCGTCTTATGCCAGGCTGCTATTACAAACTAGCTCTTAAAAAAACTCGCTAGAAACTAGCTTGCTATGGTTACGGTGGGAACCTCAATTGCATGGCGGGTTATAAATGAGCGACAATCTTGCCAACAAAACTTGATTTCTTCGCCATTTGCGAGACTTCTGCAGCTAGCGAAAAACTAGCAGGCAGCAGCTGATAAAAAAGACCAAATTTTGACACCCTCTCAGAGGCAAGGGTAAGGGTTCTTATTTCCTCTTGCTCACTTAAGCTTTCTCTCATGCTATAACGGAAAATCCCCACGGCTGCAAATACAGTGAGCTTGTTCAAACCCCAGCTAATCACAAACTCACTACCCTGATGCTCTCCTAAAATCCCACTAGGCCCACCCATTTGACCAGCTGCAAAACGCCAGCACAAAGCTGGCCAAAAAGGCTCTTCAAAGAAACTCCACTGCAAAATCGCAGAGCGCGAAGAAAGATCAGAACGTTCATCTTGAGCGAGATTCAAGGCCAAGCTAAACGGATAAAAAAGCCCAGCTTTCAGCCAAAGCTCAGGAATTTGCACACGCTCCTCTTTTTCTGTATGCCCTTCATTTAAAACTGATTGCATGACACCTAATCCTATTTCGAGCGAAAAAGGATTAGGCGCCGAAGCAGGATCAGCTAGGGTTGGCGTCATTAAAAAAGCCATTTCTTCTAGTTTGCTGTCGGTGGCCTCATTAGATTCTGCTATGCTTACTTGGCTACCCAGGCTTTGTAAAAAAACAGCGCCACAAAAAGTGAGTCGTTTTAGCTCAGTACAGACCATAATGAGACTCTAGTGTGAGATGGAAGAAGAAAATTACCTTTATCGACCATTATGACAGTTTCAGCTTCAATGTCATAGCCTGGCTTATGTCTTTTTGCCAAGACTATGAGATTGAAAGAGTCTACTGTGACCAGACTGATCTACTCGCCCTTAGCACAAACCCTCATCCCCTTGTCTTTTCTCCTGGCCCGCATAGCCCTGCTGATTTACCTCAATCTGTAGAACTTGCCCGCAGGATGCTAGGCAAAGCACCCATTTTAGGAATATGCCTGGGCCATCAAATCCTAGCCCAAATTGCTGGTTACGTCGTATCGCACGCAAAAGAACCGTGCCATGGGCTTGGTAAAAAAATTCTCTGCCAAACTAGTAGCGGCATATTTACTAACATGCCACAAAGCTTTGTCGCTGGATCTTATCATTCCCTTGCCGCCAAGGAGCAGGATCTGCCGCCTTTAAATTGGCGCATTATCGCTCGTTGCTCCCAAGGGGAAATTCAAGGAATTGAATGCTTGTCTGAAACCTCATCACCAGCGATTGGCTTACAGTTCCACCCAGAATCTTTCCTTACTGAACACTCAGAAATCATGGCAAAAAACTGGCTAGCCATTGCCAACAATTGGTATTTACACTATTGTGAATCCATTTAAGAAAACAAATTATCACTAGGATAAGAAGATGGATCATAAGAGGGAAGTCCGCGTCCGCATTGCACCATCGCCAACTGGCGACCCGCATGTAGGTCTTGCATACATAACACTTTTTAATTATGTCTTTGCCAAAAAATATCAAGGTAAGCTTATCTTAAGAATTGAAGATACTGATAGGCAGCGCTTTTCACCATCTAGCCAAACAAAAATTATAGAGGCCCTAAATTGGCTCGGGCTCGACTGGGACGAGGGTCCAGATAAAGGCGGACCCTATGGGCCTTATGTGCAATCAGCTCGATTTGATATTTATAAAAAATATGCCGACCAGCTTGTAGCAGACGGTAAAGCCTATCCCTGTTTTTGCACACCAGAGCGTTTAGAAAAAATGCGTGCGGCTCAAAAAGACCAGCATGAGCATGGTGGCTATGATAGGCACTGCCGAGGTTTAAGCCCAGAAGAAGTGGCTAAAGAAAAAGCCAAAGGTAGCCTTTTTGTCATCCGTATGATGACACCGACACAAGGCATGGTCTCTTTTCGCGATGAAATCCGCGGTCAAATCGATATTGCAGCAACACAAATTGATGACCAAGTGCTTTTAAAAAGCGATGGTTTTCCAACCTATCATTTAGCCAACGTCGTTGATGATCATCTTATGGCCATCACCCATGTGATCCGCGCTGAAGAATGGATCTCATCAACACCTAAGCATGTACTGCTTTATGAAGCTTTTGGCTGGGAAAAACCGCAATTTATCCACATGCCTATTCTAAGAAATGCTGACAGGTCCAAGATCTCAAAACGCAAAAATCCAGTTTCACTCAATTATTACCGGCGCAAGGGCGTTTTGCCGCAAGCTATGCTTAATTTCTTGGGTCTTATGGGCTGGTCTTTTAGCGCCACTTGCGAAACTTTCTCACTTACTGAGATGATTGAAAAATTCACTTGGAATGACATCCATCTAGGTGGACCTGTGTTTGATGTCACAAAGTTAGGGCGGATTAACTTTCATTATTTGCAGAAGATGGGCGAAGATGCCTTTGTCAAACACATGCGCAACGAAGTGTTTAGCGATAGCTATCTGAAGAAAATCCACCCCCTTGTCATCGACCGCATGGATCTTTTTGAAGACTTTGTTGACCGCTTCAGTTTTTTCTTCAATGGCGCCTTAAAACTCGACCTCGCCGAACTTTTACCTAAAGGGATAAATCCGGTAGATTTTATCTCTTTTATCGAAAAGCTTTGCCTCCGAGTAGATATGCTTGAACTTTGGAAAAAAGATGCCATTGAAACAGAGCTTAAAGCACTCCTCACTGAACTAGGTTGGAAGGCTAAAGATTTTTATATGCCTATTCGCCTGATGACAACAGGCCGCAAAGACTCACCACCGCTTGTCGAGACTCTTGAAGCCTTAGGTAAGGAAATCGTCCGGTTTCGTCTCTTTGATGCCTTAAGTCAAGTCAAAACAGACCTAGCAATTAGCTAGCATTGATAGTTTTATGAGACTAGCAAGTTTTTAAGAGCTAGTTTGAAATAGCAGCCTGGCATAAGACGGTGTTCTGGGGAGCTGCGCGCTCCCCAAACCCC
>CALBMD010000092.1 GCA_937896265.1 uncultured Pseudomonadota bacterium | reverse complement strand
CCCCTCCTCTGTGACAACCCTTTGGAAAATCATAAATCCAATAATAGTAGCAAAAACAGCGAACACCATGGCCATTTCAGCCGTTGAGATAAAAAACCAGCCACTAAGCCCTTCTTCTGCTCTTGAATCTTCTAGGAAGATAGGAATAAAGCCTAAAAAACCGATTATTAAACCCAACCATTTTTTAAAAGCCATCTTTTCCTTGAAGAAAAGGATACACAAGACGGCAGAAACAAAGGGAGAAAGGTTATAGAGAAAACTTGCTTTAGCTGAGCTAACATACTGCATAGCCCAGAACTCAAAGCCGTTGGTAAGGTAGATGTTAAAGCTAGCTAACAAAATTAAGAGAAAGAGTCGCCGAGCTGTCCAAATGTTATGCTCTCTCTCAAAGAGAAGCACATAACCAACAAGCAGCACACCTGCTAAAATCATGCGAACAGCTAGGAAAAAAAGTGGTTCTGCATGCGCCAGTCCAAGCTTGGTCGCAGTAAAAACTGTCCCCATTAGAAAGTACATAACAAACATTAAAATCATAGGCTAACTCTACTCCCTAGCTAGGCTAGTATGAATAAAAATTGTTGCTTCGAAGGATTTGACAAACAGATGCCCTAGAAATTCGGATTCAGGTTATATAAGACAGTTTTGACTCCCTAGCAAACAAACCCAAGGAAATAAAATAACCACCCTGTAACCACAGTCGCAACTAAGCCATAAACAGCAGGTCGAGCCAACCGCTTGTGGAGCTTACGATATTCAGAATGTTTAATATCTTTTTTAGGAAATTTTCGAAGGGCCTGAACAACTACGAGAACCCACAGAAAAAATGTTGATATAGCAAAGAATAGATGAAAATAAAGAGCTGGAAACACTAGCGTATCGTAATAAGAAGAGCTCATCGCTCTCTCACGCCAACCAAAAAACCGCATTTCCCATTCAAAAACTAAAAGAGCTGCTCCTAAAATCACAGCTAAACTAAGCTGCAACCGGCGGTGTAATTCAAACTTCCCCTTGCGCGCAAGAAAAAAAACGCTTGCGAACTGCCCGATCAACACAAAGAAGACCGCGACAACAATGAAGTCAGTGACAAAGCTAGCGCGACTGCCCGGGATAAACCCGCTACGTAGAAACTCCAATGCGGGCATAATTCTCCTTATCCGGCCTCGTTATCTAAACGAAGCTTTTCTATCTTCATCTTTGTTGCATCAAGGCGTTGCCGCATCACCCTTAGCAATTCATACCCTTCTTCTACGCGCAACACCATATCATCTAGCCCTAAATTCTCAGAGCTAATTTCAGATACGATGCCATTTACACGCTCAAGCATCTCGTGATATTTTTTGCTCTCATTCTCTGACATCTTTGCTTCCTTCTATCTTAGCATTCTCTATGACATTCTCAACTCGTGCGATAATTTCACCATCTAAGACCCGCGCTCGAATAAGATCTCCTGGTGCAATAGCTTGCACAGATCTTACTTGGCCTTTTTTACCAAGAAGCTGCGTCCAGCCTTTAGCTAGAGCTGGCTTGGGATCCCACTCATTGAGCATCCCAGCCAGTCGCAAGTGATCTAACTCAAAACGGCTGATTCCTCGTTCCCAGGCAAGGCCTAGATTTTGTTTTATCAAACCAAGCTGCCTGTCATTGCGCAAGAGTCGGTCCAAACTGAGCTGATGCAATAAGAGCTCTTGCTTGGCTAAAGCCTCTTCATTAACTTTAAGCCTAAGAGTCGCGCTAAGCTGCAGCATCTGCAAGGCTTTAGTTCCAGCTTCCGTGGCAGTAAGCAGGCCGCGCTGTAGTCTTGCCTGAAACAGTTCAGCTGCTTGTTCTATATTGCGGCGCACACCTAAAAAACACTCGATGATAAAGTCAGCTGCTGCTGTAGGTGTTTTGCGGCGCATAAAGGAAATTTCTTCAGCAACACAGGTATCATCGTGGTGACCAATAGCAGCAATAATAGGTACAGGTGACATAGCGATCTTGAATGCAATTTCCCGGTCATCAAACCATCGTAGATCAGCAGCACTACCGCCGCCTCGCGTTAGAACAATAAGGTCAACATCTTGACTTAGCAGCTGATCCATACCTTGGCAGACGCTCTTGGGGACTGTTTCACCTTGCACAGCAACTGGCACAAAGATAACTGTACCAGGGTAGGCTGCTTCCTCCAATTGATGTAAAAAATCGCTTTGTGCTCGAGAAGCCTCTGCGGTTAAAAGACCAATACGCAAAGGGGTTCGAACAAGCAGCAATCTCTTATTCGCCTGATCAAGACCCTTAGCACGCAGTTCTTTAAGCAAAGCTTCGCGCGCCAGCGCCAAGGCGCCTTTTAGGTAATTGGCATCAATGTCAATGACATTAAGCGAAATATTCCCTCGGCCACGGTAAAAACTCACCTGACAGAGACAACGCACCTCAAGCCCATCGGCAAGTGTACCCGCAATACTGTTTCCCAGACTTTTCTCAATCTTCTTAAAAAGAGAGGGCCAGATATTGACACTAACGGTTACAGTCCCCTGGCTAGACCTACCATCGTGCTCAGCTAAATTAAAATAGATAGCTTGGGCTTTTATCTGGAAGTTCTGAATCTCTCCAATTACCCAAATTGGATAAGGAAATGCTGTCGAAATAGCACCAGCTGCCAGGCTATACAGCTCTTTGACGCTAAGAGCCTTTGAGTCAACAGTTTCTTTGTTTTCTTGCTCAAAAGAAATATCTGAATCAAGCGGCGCCTCAACGGTTATTGGACCAGGGAGATGGCGTGCACCACCACCAAGACCTAGGCAAAGCTCCTCAATTTGTTTTAAACGATCAGGGTTATAAGTGACCTGCCATTCCTTGGTGTGTCCAAGAAAACGACCGCCCAGAGCTTTAATCGCCTCTTTATGCGGGAAAGTCTTCCCTGAGACGATGATAAATTCCTTATCGTGACTATAGAAAATCGTCACATATTTTCCTTAAACCGGCATTGAAAGAAACAGATTAATTGACTAATATAATTTTGTGCAGCAAAAGGCTAGATGAAAGCGATATGGAAGAAGAACGCCAGACCCGAAAAAGCCAATATATTTCTACTTTACGCAAAGAACTCCTTTACTTAATAGAGCGTGAGCTTTCCCCTTTGGCTCTTAAGTACTGTTACAGCGAAGCCAATCTAGAAAACTCAATAAAATGGAAGCCGATTGTTTTAATCTTAGGCAATTACTCTTCTGGTAAATCAACCCTCATTAATGATTTTATCGGCACGAAAGTGCAGCTCACAGGCCAAGCTCCCACTGATGATTGTTTCACTGTAATCACTGGCGAGCCCTCTGAGACAAATCACACAGATGAAACTCTCATTGAAGAGCGAGACGGAAACTTTCTATTAAGCAACCCGAATTTTCCCTTTGAGCACCTAAAACAGCACGGCGATAGGTTTGCAGCTCACTTTCGCTACCTTAAGGTTGACAAACCAGCTTTGTACAATCTCTGCATCATTGATACCCCTGGAATGCTTGACTCTGATTCTGAAAAAAGTCGAGGCTTTGATTATCAGGAAGTGATTGGTGACTTAGCTCATTTGGCTGATTTAATTTTAGTTCTTTTTGATTCTCATAAGGCTGGAACAGTTCGAGAAGCTTACCAGAGTTTGCGCGAGACATTACCCGCAAAAGTCTCAGATGATCGTTTAATTTTCGTACTAAATCGCGCTGATGAATGCGTTGATTTAGAGGATTTGCTTCGTGTTCATGGCACTTTATGCTGGAATCTAGCACAAATTACCGAGCGCAAAGATATTCCTCACATCCTTATGACCTGCTCAGAACAAGCGGTTGTCAAAGGTGATCTAGAAAGTGGCTTTGCTGGCTTAGCTTACGCAAGCTTTCTTGAAAAACAGCGAAAGCACCTCTACAAGGTGATGGAGAGCACGCCCAAACACCGACTCGATCATCTAGCGAGCTATGTTGAATATCATGCCAAACGCATTGCTCACTTATTAGAGGCCGTAGTCAGCTATAACAAAGCTAAAACAAGGTTTCTATTAAAGACTGGCTTTTTTGGCAGCACAATGTCGCTCTTAATCGCTTCTGTTGCTGGTATCTATATCGACAAAGTTGAGCCACTTGGCCACTTGCAGGTAGAATCAACGCTAGCTCTAGGTCTTGGGCTTGGGCTTTTTAGCTTTGTCGTGTGGCAAATCGTTTTTGCTCGCATTTTATTTAACTTCTTCCATATGTCTTTGATGGCTAATCTCGACAAACTTACGCCACTATCAAGCCAAGGACGATTAGATAGCTGGGTGAGCATCATTAAACCTTTGACGACTTATTTGACTCACTATAATGGCAGCAGAGCAGCTGCAACGAGAAAAGAATGGGAATCAGTGAAAAGGGTATATACTAAAGGTGCGCAAGAAATTCGCACTGCTATAAACACCCTTGGCAAGGTTCCTAATGATCCGATACGTCGTCAGTAAATCTTCTTCTCTCCTTGTTGCCTTTTTTTTTACCTCAACAGCATTATCTATACCCCTCAAAGAGGTAATCCCTCTTATTGATCGCTTAGCTAGTATCAATCACCTTGATGCTAACGCCAAAAAGAAACTAGAAGCTATATTTAGCGCTTCACCCGCTATGACTCAAGGCAACCCGAAGGTAACAGCACACCCCATGAGTCAAGCCCAGTGCTTAAAACATGAAATCAAACAAGATCTAGAATTTAGCAACATCTGTCAAAGCCCATATATGGCGCCCATCTACCAAAAAGACGCTAAAGACCAGCGTCATGCCGTAGCCTGTATCGATCAATTCGAATTCCCCAATATCCCATGTGAGTACCCCTTAGTTTGGGTATCTCCCAAAGAAGCTTCTGAAGTTTGCGAGAGCCTAGGCAAACGCCTATGTGATGCTAGCGAATGGGAAGCTAGTTGCGCTGGCGATGATCTTATTGACCGCTATAGTTTTGGCGACGGCACGATACAGACACTGCATAAAAAACAACGCCAAGAGGCTAATAGGACACGTAAGGTTGTTTGGTCCTATGGCAAGGCTAAAAGCAGTTCATTATGCGCAACTGGCAGCAGCAAAAGCCCTGGTTGCGATGAAGCCTTGCGCACTGGCAAGAATGTTTACCAGACTTGTGGTTCAAATACATATCCAGTTGGTGCCTTTCCTGAGTGCAAAAGCGCCAGCGGTGTCTATGACCTGCATGGCAATGCCGCAGAGCATATGAACCTTCCCACAAACACTAAAGAACTCGCTCGTAATGGCGGCCTTGGCTATACGGAAATGAAGGGAAGTTGGTTTGTTTTTAACAAAATAGCAGCTCATCAAGATGATTGCTACTGGCGCGCACCTTTTTGGCATGGTAGCAAAATCAACTCCCTCAAAGGCCATAGCAACTATCACCTAAGCTTTCGCTGCTGCAAAAATATAAAGTAAACCGCCCAAACTTGAGCTATAATGCCATGATATTAACATCATGTTGAGCAAAGCTATGGCATCTCTAATTTCCATTATCATTCCGGCTAAGAATCCACCTGAAGAAATTTTAGAAAAAGTTTCACACCTTGTTTCGTTTCTTAAAAACCATTTTGCCAACCAATGGGAAATTATTCTTGCTTTCAATGGTGATCCTGAACACTGTCAAAAAGCCGCAGAAAAAATTGATCGTTCTTTTAGCCAAGAGCCAGTGCAAGTTGTGAAAGTTTTAGCAGTTTCTGGCAAAGGTCTAGGTGTTCGTACCGCCTATGAACAGTGCCGTGGTGACTATATCAGCTATATGGATTGGGATTTGCCTTATGATCTGAGCTTTTTACTCGAGGGTATGTCTTTACTGAAAAAGGGCGCCGATTTTGTAAGCGCTAATAGACGTATTCGTTTCAGCCGTTTTGACATTCTACAGGAGCAATTTGGCCGCGCTTATCTTCGACACAAATTAGGCACTCTCTTTAATTGGGGTACTAGGCATATCTTTGGCCTAAAAACCAAAGATACGCAAGCCGGTGCAAAACTGATGACACGAGCCGTAGCCAATGCCTTCTTCATGCGGATGACAAATCTCGGCTTTCTCTTCGATATTGAACTTTTTCTCGTGGCAAAATACGGAAATTTTCAACACAAAGAACTTCCTGTCGTTGTTCAAGTTGGCAATGAAAAATCGACTATCCACTTTGTTGGTGAAGCTTTCCGCACCCTACGCTCTATTTACCAAATCAAACGCAACGACTGGTACGGTTGGTATAAGCCAACTACTGACAAAGCAGTATTGCACCCTACTTTTTTATTTACAGCCGATGATTGGGGTATCTCCAAAGGTGTCAATGATGGCATCCTTAACTTAGCAAAGCTTGGCGTTATTAAGCGTGTATCTATGATGGCCAATATGGATTTCTTAGATTATCGTTTAGATGAACTCCTGGCGCTGCCTGGCGTTGACTTTGGTTGTCATTTTAATCTGACTCTTGGCCTACCTACCGCCAAAGACAGTAAACACCTTATTGGCACTGATGGCTGTTTTCTACCGCTTAAAAAACAGATTCAAAAGGCATTTTTTCCGCCAGACAAAGAGGGTTTTCAAGAGGCTATACGGCAAGAGCTCAAAAGCCAGCTTAGCATCTTGAAGAATAAAAGAGTCAAACTTTCATATATTGATGGCCACCACCATATTCACTTATTACCACCTTTAGCAAAACTTTGGGTCACAGAGCTTTCTCGCGAACCTGGGTTGCACACTCGTCTTGTATTAGATCCTAGACTAGTTTTTAGCAAAAACTTTATTCTGTATGTTTGGTCTTTTTGGCTAAAACGCCATCTCAAGAATAGCTCAATTAAAGCACTTCCTTGCATTTATCCGAAGCTTGCCAAGACTACTTTAGCTTCACTAAAAAATAGAGTTGGCAATATACCGACTGAAATCATCTGCCATCCAGCAATGGAAGCAGACCTATTAACCATCCGTTATCCTGATGCATACAACTTTGAGAGGGTTCGTGAATATTGGGCTTTAATTCGAGCCGCTGGCGACTCTCCTTACCCTTTGCTGACAAGCGATGTCAGACGGTAAATATCAAACTCTGCAACACTA
>CALBMD010000091.1 GCA_937896265.1 uncultured Pseudomonadota bacterium | reverse complement strand
AAGTGTAAGCTATGTGTCCGGACAAAAGTGTCAACTATGTCTCAGGTCATTCATTAAGAACTAAGAACTAAAAAAAGATAAGCGGATAGATGACATCCTAAAGCAAAGCTGCAGGTTTTAAAAGAAAGCTGACAAGCTATTTAAAATTTGATGAGTCTTTTATGTGTGAGATTTTGAGGAAGTGCTTGCAATCATTTGTGTTAGTAGCTGAATAATCTTAGCATCAGCGGTGCTAATATGATCCTTATGGATATCATTCCAAAGGTTCTCAAATATCGATCCCATGATATTTTGCACGTCTTTTCTCACAACATGAAGAGGAAAAAGGGTGTTTAGTAAAGTCATAATAACACTAAATACAATCCCAGCAATTGATGTGTGCATTGAGAAAGCAATGTGACCAACAAACTCATTTAAAATTGGCCCAGATGCGTCAAGGTTGCCAAGATCAATCTTCCCAATCATGGGTAGTGCTGAAGATATCCCAATAAAAGTTCCCAGGATACCGCCAATGATAAAGAGGCTGGGTAGCATATTAAGAACGCGCTGTAGCGTTTCAACGGAGATGATTCTAAAAATCTTTTGCCAATGCATATCTAATGTTAAAACTCGATTACCCAGGTCGATAAAATTTGGCCTTGTGGAATTGCGCAGGGCGTCTATTTGGCCAACTATATTTTGGCTTAAGCTCTGTTTAACAGCCACAAAGTCATTGATATTACCGCGTTTTCCTTCGCTAAATCGCTCTTTACTTGCCGAGGTAGAAGCTATCCTTAACCCGCGATCTGGCAACTCTTTTTCAACATTTTCAAAAAGTCGTTTCATCCAATCATCGATATCACCATCGCGTTTAACCTTAGTTAGGGATTTTTCTACACCCCGTGATAAGCTTTTTACATACGACTGGATAGTTGCGCATGCCTTGTAGGCAACAAACCGCAAATAAAGAGCCAGCAGTGTAATCACTGCCATCATTTCGATGAGGTGGTCAGCCATCAAGGCTAAAATTGAATGTATAGACATGACAAAAACCTTTCTCTAAAATTCTAACAATTATTTATCTGTTTTATGTAAGATCAATCCAATTTCGACCCTTCTTGATCTTGTGCAATTATAAATAGAGCAACGATCTATTTCATTCGTTGATGCATCAGCTAACACGGGCTTGATATAGCTCATGCCATAGACTTCACTTGGGTACTTTTTTAGCTCGTCAATAAATTTTCGATCAGTGCTAATGCTTTCTCCCAAGATAAAGTCACGTACTCTTTTAGCTCGAGCGTCGCTTAATTCAAGGTTGTATTGATAGGCTTCAGAACCAGTCTCTTTAGGATCGACAAATTGATGGTTAAAAATTGGGCTAGTATGCCCAGTTATGCTCAATCCTTTGATACTCTTGTGCAACTCAGGGTTTGCTAATACCTGTCGGATGAATACAGGGATAATTTCCCGCAATTTAGTTTTTGCTTTTTCGCTTAGTTCAGCACTATTATGCTCAAAATAAAAGGTATCATCTATTTCTAGCACCAATGCACCTGTCTCTTTGTTTGTGTCGACCTTTGCGCCCTCTTTTTTCATATCTTCAACGATATGATTTAGTAGATCACGCTGCTTTGGTGAAATAGCTTCAGGTGCTTTTGGTACTCTAGCCAAGCGGTAGCCAAAATCAGGGTCTCCATTTTTGTTGGCTTTTGCTACAGCAAGCTGTGCTTCAGGTGCTGGGCAATCTTTTGGTCGATTCTTCAGCTCGTTTTGTAGATTATTAAGCTTGGCTTGTAGAAAATCTTTGTCCTTATTGTTGTTAGCATTTTTATGATTCAGACTCTTGATTTGATTATCTTTATCAGCAATATCGGCTTTGAGGTTATTATTATCACCTTCTGCTTTGGCTATACGTTCGCCAAGCCCTTTGTTTTGATTTTGCAATGCGCCAATCTCGCCTTTGGCTTTACCCAAATCTCTTTCTAAGCCGCCAAGGCGCTTAGCCAAGCCTTCGTTTTCCCCTTGTAATTTACCAATCTCACCTTTGGCTTTACCCAACTCACCTTTTAAACCACCAATTTTTTTGCCAAGCCCTTCATTTTGTCCTCTAAGATTACCATTTTCTCCTTCGGCTTGAGCAAGCTTGTCCCCCAGTCCCTTGTTTTCTCCTTTAAGCTTACCAACTTCACTATTAGCGTTGCCAAGGTCACCTTTTAGGTCACCTATTTTTTTACTCATGCCTTCTATTTCACCCTTAAGGTGATTGTTTTCATTAGCCAAAGCGCTATTTTTATTTGTGAGTTGCTTTAGGCCCTTCTCTGTGGAGGCTAGATTTCCTTTGAGGTTTTTGTTATCCGCAGTCATGCTAGCAAGAGCAGCGTCTACCTTTTTCAAATCTTGAGATGTCTGATCTAATTTGTTTGTCTTGTTAGCTAAATTTGCCGCTAAAGTTCTATTTCTCTGTTGGATAGTTGCTATTTGGGTCTTAAGCTCAGATGCCTCAGTATTTTGATCCGTAATTTCTTTTTGTAAGTTCTTAATTTTTTTAAGATTTCGTTCTTTAACTTTCTCTAATTCCTCTATGTTAAGAGTGTTTTTAGTGATGGCCTCTTGAGCAAGTTTCAGGTTCTCTCGCTCCTGTGCTATTTCTCTAGCTGCAGTCTGAATCTTTTGTTTGAGATTAGAATTTTCTTGATTGCGTTTAGCTACAGCTGATTCGGATTCATCTAAGTTAGCTGTTAACTTTTTAATATCTTTTGCTTGCTGCGCTTTGATAGTCTCTAATTCTACAATGTCTTGGTTTAACTTGACGAGTTTTTGCTTATGATCTTGAATTTCTTTTTGAGATAAAGCCAGCATTTGGGCTTTTTCCTCTTGGTCGCTTACTATCTTTTTAATGGCGTCTTGTCTTGAGTCAAGATCACCATAGAGGCTTTGAATATTTTTTAGTGTTTTATCAAGCTCGCCCTTCTTTGATTCAATATCAACTAAGGATTTATTAACGGCTTCGAGGTTTTCTTTGTTTTGTTTTTTAACCTCATCTGGCACCATGCCTTGCGCATATTCTTTGAGGTCTTGCTTACTCTTCTCTGATTTGCTTTGTGATATAGCAGCCTTTAATGTTGCAAGAACAAACATTACAAGAAAGATGATAGCAACACCCATAAACAAATCACTATAGCTAGTCCATACACTGCCAGAGTCTTGTGGGCCTTCTGGATCATCGTCACGGTCAATGCGCATAAGATCACCTATAGCTCAGATTGTCCTACCGAAGCTTGTTGCTCCAGCTCTCAGGAAGCTTACGGTTAAGGCTGATTTGAACTTTAGAGGTTTTTTAAAGTATCAATAATATTAGGGAATAAAAGGAATGAAAGCGCAGATTATTTTCCATTTAGAAATA
>CALBMD010000090.1 GCA_937896265.1 uncultured Pseudomonadota bacterium | reverse complement strand
CTATGAAGATTTTTTATCTATCCATCGTCTTAATAGGTTTAACCTCCTGTGAGGGGTATTTTTTCCTCTCTGGTAGTGCTGATTCAGGGCCAGTAAGCTTGAGTTCTTTACTAGGACAGGTAAGTGATTCTGAATCTAATTCTTCCCCAATAGTTGGTAGTCTAGCTATCAATCTTGCGGCTGCTTTGGAGGCCAAAGGGATTGAAGAAACCAAGATAAACCACATTCTCCAGGCAGCAGCATTGGCTTCTCAAGATTCTAAAAATGCAGTAGCAGCAGCTAAGGCCTTTCTAGGAGGAGCAGTAGGAGCCTTGCAGACATCTAATGAGCAGGTTCAGGGATTAGCTTTGACAGAAGATGATACAACAAGTGATCTTTTAGACCTTAGTGCTACGATCATGGATTCTTCTTATAAGACCACCGGTACCTATCTAGCTCAGCATGGCAACACTGGAGCAACAAACAGCAAGGTGGATAATGCCTTGATCAACACAGCAATGCAGGGTATGGCTACAGAAACATTAAGTAAGCTAAAGACTATTATTCCAGTAGCCAAACTAAAAGATGCTGTTAAAACAGTCATGAATACGACTTCAACTAATGCTGGGTCTATGCATAATAAAGCCGAGTTGGCAGTGAGTGAATCACAAGATGCTTTCAAGAGTGTTATGCAGGGGATTTTTAGCGCTACCAAAGAGATCAAAGAACTAAAAGTTGAGGATGTTGCTGATGCTGTAGTAGCAACTCTGGCAGTAGTCATCAAAAAACAAAATATTGCATCTAAGGATGCAGCAACGCTTGTTATTGGGATGTCTAGCGCTATTGTGACAACAGTAGCTAGTGATAAGGATATGGCTGATAAGAGTTCTTCAGTGGCCTTGAAAGTTTTGGATGTGGGTATTCAAAGTTTAACCGGCGCAGGGGTTGATAAAACTGCTTTGGCTGCAGGCATCAGTAATTTAGTTCAAAATGTAGCTACTATTGCTATTACTAATGCTGCTAAATCAGAGACAGATTTAGTGAAACAGATCGCATCGGCAGCACAAAAATCAACAGCTATTGTTGCTAATAGTGCAGGGCTTGATGTTTCTGATTTGTCAAAAGCCGCTTCTCAAGCTACTAAGAAAGCTGTATTTGCAGCTAACTCCAGTGCAACAAGTGATGAGCTTGCAGCAATTTCTTCTCAAATTTATGAAGGGGAAAAAAAAGGTCTTGCTAGTTCAAATGTTGTGAACACAGCTATTTTGAACTCAATCGTTGTTAATAATCAAAATGACACGGCAGCGATTATTAAGTCTGTTATTACTAAACCAAATCCTACACTTTTGCCAAATAGCGTGGTTATTATCCCAGCACCCTCTCCATCCCCAATGACCAGTGTCTCTGGGCCAATTAATAACTATATGTTTTTTTTAGGAAAAGATAGTTACAGCGGAACCAATAGCGATCTTTACCGAACTGATGGCACGGTTCAGGGAACAGTTATGCTCTTATCGACGATGGGGGATACAACAACCCATCGTTTTATTCCAAAAAGTGGCTCATATTTTTGGCATCAAGATAACAAGGTACCCATTGCTAGCGGCAGATTTTTCTTTAATGCTTGGAATAAATCGACAAGCAATTGGCAGCTTTGGGCAACTGATGGGACTACTGCGAATACATCAGCTATCATGGATAACGTCTATGCCAATGAATTTACTATTGCTAGAGATCTTTATTTCTTTACCTCAGCGCAAGATTCGGCTTATGGTTTAGAATTGAGTGTTTCCAATGGGACAATTAACGGGACTAAAAAGGTTATATCTGATGCTAGACGTAACCAATTTACTCAGATCTCTTCGCTTGTTTCCTGCAATAACTATCTCTTTTTCCTTGCTGGGGATTTGACGAAAAATT
>CALBMD010000089.1 GCA_937896265.1 uncultured Pseudomonadota bacterium | reverse complement strand
TTACCATTATCTGCAATATAGGCTAAAAATTGACGCATCGCATCTGAGGGTGACACACCTAATTGTGCTAAGACCGAATAGGCACGCTCTTTCAGCGCATCATCAACTCGAATATTAATATTTGCCATCTTGAAACTCCCACATGTATTTGATGTAAAGCATTTTGCATTACAGACAGATTATGTACTGATGGCAAAAAAATTCAAGTTAAAAAACTGTCTGCGCTTTAAAATGCTAGTGTACCAACGAAAATCATGCACTCTTTTTTGATAACATCAATACAATTGATGCTAGGTATTGCACACGCTATACGCTACAAGGGTCAATTCTAAACTGCCGTTGGTGATCAACTTAATTTTTTATTAAAAAAAGCAAGGGTGCGTTGCCATGCAAGTTCAGCATTTTCTTTGTCGTATCGGGCGGTCGAATCATTATGAAAACCATGTTGAGCATCTTTATACATGTGCATGGTATATTCTACTTTATTGGCTAGGATCAAACTATGTAAATATGTAAATATGACGTTAGGCGATGTTGGTAATTTTTCCAGAGTATGGCAATATTAAAACATTACGCTTTAAAGTAAAATACACCGCTAAGCGTACTTTAAACTCGGCTCTCTGAGTCGCACCTAATATGATAATAGGAAAAATGATTATGATGATCAAATTAGTACGTATTGGAAAAAATGCAGAGTTACGTTCAGCGAACGGCAAACCCGTTTTAAGTCTATCTGTTGTTTATGACGTAGGCTATGGCGCAAACAAGAAAAGCCAGTGGTTAAACTTGGCTATGTGGGGCGCACAGGCTGAGAAAGTAGCTGAACACTTTACCAAAGGTAAACAGTTAGTTGTTCGGGTTGATGATGTGCATATTGAAGAATATAACGGTAAAAGCAGCCTAAAGGGTACACTTGTTGGTTTTGATTTTGTGCAGGATGGCAGACGCGAACAACAGCAAGAACAAGCAGATGTACCAAAATCAAATAACAATCGAACGCAGCAACAACACCCTGTGTACACTGAAGATGAGATTCCTTTCTAGTCAGCAAAAAAGCTGAAATATCTTCTGTACTACCTCAGGCCTGATCTGACAGTTAGCATTTTTTAAGGTACCAGTCGGCGTACATTAAACACTATTATATTTTAACTTGTTGACTGTACGCTTTATGACGAAGTCGAGTCAATCTTAGATGAGGTGAACGATTACTAGCAACACTGAATTTATTTAATGCGTAGATTGATCTACTTAAGTTGTGGCGCTAGCAAAGTGAACAATACTTTTTACAGATATAAACTTATAGTAATTCGTCACTCCAGAAGCAATAAAGTATAGCTCTCGCACGGCTCATTCCCACGTAGTAAAGAGCCTTACAATCTCCCTCGGCCAAGCCATTCGGAGGAGGTAAATCAACAAGAATAATCACATCATTCTCAAGTCCCTTAAAGTCTTTAATTTGAGAAAAAGTTATTCCATCGAATGGAATCTTTCTAACTTTATAGTCATCAAGCTCAGAAATCATAGCTTGGACTTCAGGTGAAAGCTTAGCAACAATCGACTTTCGCTTCTGGACGGAAGACAAAATAGTAATTGCCCCAGAATCTAGCTCAGACGAAATAAGATATTTTATCAACGCCTCCAACTTTTCTAACAATTCACTACTATTGCCAATATACTCAGTAACTTCAGAACCTCCCACCAGCGTTGGTTTACCAACATCACATTGGAGCTTGGACTGGATTGCGTTCAAAATATTGGATGTGTTTCTACAATTAACTCGCAACTTCAAAACAGCGGGATTACTTTGTGACTTCAACCAATCTAACGCCCCAAACTCTACTTTAGCTAGTAAATTTGATTGATTATTAGAGTCATGAAAGAAGTACCACTGCCCGCCAACAAAGCCCCCGCTCAAAATACTATCCAACAGATTGAGGTCTTTGAAATTCAACAGATCTTGACCTTCATCCATAATCAATACATCAAAGGCATCCAAGCCTAATCGTCTCATTGCCGAGTCAACCGAAGAAATCGTTGCAACAGTAAGTTGTTCACTTGGAATCCTAGCTGTTAAATAATGCCTAAGCCAAGATGACTTACACACCAATAAAACATTCTTACCTGCATTAAGCATGCGACGTGCTAATTCCGCAGCTAAAAACGTCTTACCAGTGCCTGCACCACCGCTACAAATTACGCGTCTATTTTCCATAGCAATATCAACAAAATGATACTGCTCCTCGGTTAACTTAACAGAAAATTGCTCGACCTGTTTGACATTGTCAAAAAGCGGTTGAACAATTTCAAAACTTGGTCGTAGGAATAGTGAAATAGCATCAATATCAGCCTGAGAGAGCAAATTAGCATTAGCAGGCCTTTTACAATTCCAATACTCGAAAAGTTCTTTAAGCCAGTGATTAAAGTTACTAATATCCCCCCTATCGCAAACCATTTCGCGATCCCACTCGGCGCCCTTCTGACTCCAAATCACATTGGGGAAAACTACTGCATAACCTATCGGTATTCTTACTTCATCCGTTTCTACCAATTTTTTAATTTTTGCATCAATTGCATGTACTGCTGTATTTGCTTGCTTAAATGGATCTTGGATTTTAAACGTACCTTTTTGCCCCGTTGTCGACCAATCACCATTAATCACATTTATACCACCGCCCTTAACCTCCAATACAAACAAACCGTACTTTGATACGATCACAAAATCGGCCTCACCAACTCTTTTCTCAGCGTGGTCTGTAAGAAATAGTGAATGAAAAGCTATTGGACAATGGTCAACAAACTCCGTGGAGGCCAATGCGTCAAAGACCATTAGTTCAGCACGACTTTCGTTATCATGTGGTCGATTTGGTACTACTTTCACAAGTTAGTCCTTAAATATCTTAAATACTTCATTAAAACTAAAAAGTTCATCTGTTTCTTTGATCCTAGCCAACATCAAACTTTCAAAACGCTTATTGTCTACTTCGGCGTAAAGAGAAGGACGTTTTGAGAAAGTAATCGCACCAGAATTAACTTTATATTCATCTTTAGGTACCAACTTCCACGCAATAACTTCAGCTTCATCCACCTTAATGTGTGAACAAAACTTCTGTAAAGCATCCATTCTTCTTTGCTCTGAAGATTTTCTCAAATACGTTTTGTGGATTAATATTGGAGAGGATGGCTCTTTTTCGAAAACGATTGCTGCTGAATTACTTTTATGCATCAACTCAGCCATTTTGAATGAAACCCAATCTCTTAGCCCTACAATATTTTTAATCTTTTCAGGTGTAGTTCTGATACCCTTAATCAAACCAAAAAAGACTGCCAATAGAAAGTAGTCCTCTTCAGTAAACTGTTCGTGGTAAAACTTTAATAAGGTCTCTGAGTTATCCCGAATAAATATCATTGATATCAGCAAAAATATTTTCGAAGACCATTTTTCCTCTTTTTTAGATGCTTCTATTAAATTAAATAAGTAAGTGTATACGTCAACTTTATCAGTACGATCAACACGCTCGCGCAACCTTTTGGCAAAGGCGGACACATGAGTATATCCAGAAGGCAACTGATCCTCCTTATTATCCAATAGCTTTAATAGATCATAGCGAACTGTGCCGAGCTCATCCTCTGCAACGATTAAGTCAAAGATTAACCCGTAGAATGAATCTAACTTACTTTCATTTTGATTATCAAACACCCAACTGGCCAATGGGCGCAAATGAAGATATTTATCATCTTCGACTTTGTTGTTTGCAAACGCCTCAAATAGCTCACTAGAAAGCCGACCATTTTTGGTTTGATAAAATCCTAGAAAGAGCGCATTGCCGTATGCAAAAACTTTTTTGTAGTCGAGACCGTGATCGGGTATGTCTTTTAATTGTACTGTTTTGCGGCACCGCTCAGTCTCATATTGAAAGCCTTGTAATTCGGGCGCTAACTCATTGCAAGGCTTTAGTACTTTGAAAAGCTTTGCATCGTTCTTAAAGAAATCTTTGGAAAACTCACCAAAGGCTAAAAACTCCTGAACTACTTTCTTTTGATTTTTTGGATCGCTTAGCAAAATGCTCTTTATACAACTCAGAGGAAGTGGCGAAGGCAACAAAATTTCGACGGCATCAATTGGATTAAAGCCTTTTTCATCAACACATTCAAATTCACGACTGTTTCGACTTTTAACAAAAAGCTGTTCAAACCTTATGTTTTTCAATTCTATTTCGACTAAACAAGCGATAAGATTTTCGTCTTCACTCTTAGCTAATTTTAAAGCCTCTGACAGATTATCCTCCGAAAGGCAGGGCAAAAAACCTTTTGGCCGTTCGGCTTGCATATCATGCATATAAGATTTATTTGGAAATGCTTGCCTATCAACAATCAAACCACAGTCATAGAAGAATTTTAAATTTTCCGTATTTGTAGCAATAAACCAACGCGATGAAGTCATAGCTTAATTCTCTGCATAAGTTCCAACTCTTCGACTTTACCTTGTCGATCGATAGATACTGTTGTCCCAATAGGTGGAAGCACCTCTTCTAATATACTTTTTTGCACTGCGCTTTTGAAGAGAAACAGTCGTTCCCGAGCTCTTGAAGCCATGACATACATCCGCTTCTTTAATGATTCCTCATCATTACTGATCTTCTTGAATCCATCAATAATGATAAACACCTCATCAAACTCGATGCCCTTTACCGACTTATCATTTAGAACAACAATTCCACCTTGGTCGAAGTCAATATGAACTCTATTTTTTTGGCTAGAATCATAAGTATTGATAATTGGAGCAGACTCTCTTCTGATTTTATCGTCTTTTTTGAGCTCTTTTGACCACCATTCACGCTTACAATCATTGGCGACAATCAAGCCAAGCAACTTTGATGGATCATTGTCATAGGAGCTGAGAATTATTTCCTTCACGCTATCAAGATTCTGATATTCATACAATATTGGTGCATGAACAGAAGGTTTATTAGGTAGCTCTGGCTTAAGGCTTGATTTATCGGTATAAAAGTAATTGGCAAACGCTGCAATTGGCGTCGTATTCCGCCAGTTTTCCTTTAAATGGATTACATCGGCTTTCTCTAATCCTAAAAGCTCTATCAACTCATCATGAGAGGAGTTTTGATCTGTTATCTGCTGATTTTGATCTGCAACCACAAAAAAATTTTCTACGTTAAGTGCCTCTACTGCCTCATACCAACCTTGGGGTAAGTCTTGCCCTTCATCAACAATGAAACTTAAGTTAGAGAACTTAACACCTTGCTCCTCAAACTTCTTCATCAATTTTTTGTAATCTGGCTGATACGAACTGATTTGTGGCATTTTGTTTTTATTAAAGTTTCCAAAGTTGCCATCAACAAGCTTCCAATGCAAATCGTACAACCACGACATTGCGGTATTCATCTCATATTTTTGTGAATCACCAACTAGAGCACGATTCGCGTGATTTAACACATGGTTAAAGGTTAAAAACTGAATCTCTTTTTCATCGGCATACTTCTTTAGTCGCCAGAGAGCAACAACGGACTTACCCGTACCAGGCGCTCCCACAACCAAATACTGGCCATCCGCTGGCTTACGAATTGCTATACGCTGATCTTTGGTTAAATCTTGCTCTTTTGGTAGATCAAATATTCGTTTAGCCATTTTTACCTCATTACATCTATCAAAGCAGGGATGTTTTCATCAGGCTTTCCCTTAATAAATATTCTATCTAAAAACACATTGTGATAACTACAGGATGTATCTGGTACCAATACACAACCATGGCAAGCCGCCCTATTTAACCAAGATGGTCCCTGTCCTTCCATTTCGGCACAAACTGGATCCAATGAACACCATTCAGCATGACGCATAGCTGCATCCAAAAGCCGAATGAATTTCGCTGGATTGGCTAATTCAACAATCCCACCTAACGAACCAGCAATATCGGGGACTGCTGTATAAATCAAAATACCAGCCATGCCGCCACTAGAAGAGCAATAAATTCTTTCTTGGAGCGATGCCGCTGGATAACCTGCAGATGATTCAAACTCTCGAATTAGAAGATGCGAAAGTGTATGAAGCATAATAAATCGTGGGGTCGGAGATACGTCTGCTGGCAAATTTATTGTCGAAGCCAGAAAACGCTTTTCTATTTCCTGAGCCCGTCGTCTTATTTCTGGGTTCGACTCCCATTGCTCTAACTTTTCGACATCCAGTGTAAAGAACACACCCTCTCCAAAAAGTTCAATGGCTGGAAGCCAATCTAAAATTTCTTTAAAATCAGGCACCTGTGTGAATTTAGGATCAAAATCTTCGCAGTCGCTCGCCGCTCTTTGAAAGCCTTTAAATACTTCAATAACTCTCAATCGGTCAACAGCAACTAGACGATCCACCAAGTTAGCTACAAATCTTAATTCATCTGAACTCAGGAACTCAGCAATATAAGTACGCCATTCGCTGGTCAAATGTCTCGTAATAAAATCTGCATCATTATTAAACTCTTGCGGTGTAGTAAGTGCTTCATATTCATCACTCATCAGATCGTCAATTTGAATATTCTCTAGAATACTTCCTGCATTTTCCTTACGATCAATAGTTTCTATCGCCGCTAATAGTTCTGTTTCTGTACACCTAAATTGTCTCAAAGCCTTTTTTATCTCTCGTCGTCGCTGTAGCCCTCGAGTCGCGCTGTTTATGTCAGAAATTACTTGGGAGTGCAGCTGAAGCTGAAAGATTAAAGAGCTTCTATCAATATTTGATTCTGGTGGTATTACTAAAGCCCGCTCATTAATTGCACTATAAACTCGTGGATCGTTAACCTCCATTACCGTATAAGTGATTGGGTTTTCACACACCTTGTTTTTTAGTTTGACTCCAGCTTGAAAGTGTTCATTTCTTTTAAAATCCGCTCGTTCGAAGAACGAGCTTGAATCACACTTTGTACATTCAACTTTGCTACGACCTCGATTATCAAGAACTAGCTTAAGATAACTTTTATCTTTCTCAACTCGGCACTCAGCTTTTTGATCCTTATGGCACAAGGAATGCCACGGCACGTCAGTTAACCCACCAAAGCTGCTTACCGCACACCATGTCACTTGTTCTAAAACTCCTTTTAAACAGGTTAGACATTTTATTTTTTCATCAATATTCAGTTTACTTTTAATCCAAGGCTTAAAATGCAAAAGATGGCAAGATTGGCATTTAGCCCAAGAAGGAAAGCGCACTGTCGGTATTGTACTTCCATTTATACGAAAATTAGCCTCTTCATCAATATCTGCCGTTGGCGGTAGTAGTAGGCGACCTGAGACTGACAAATGATGCTTAACACGCTCGACAGCGTATAATTGCTGCATATCACGCTCAGACCAAGTTGATATATCTTTAACAACCATCAGCCAATCGTTTTGGTCTCGAACAACTGCCCCTACTCCAGCATGACTAGTAAGATGTGAAAATCGAACAGGAGTGTACCTCAACTTATTATTCAACTTCAGTCCCTCCATCGATTTCAAAAAGTCCTGTTTTTTCTACATTTCGCATCGAATTTAATGTAGGCCACAATCCATTTCCACCTTTACGATCATCAAATGCAATCAATAGGCTACTTGTAGACTTGTCTGGAGATTTGTACCTAAGATTTGTTACTAAAGTGATTTCATTTGCCCATTCATCAATTAGCTTCGTCAAGTGAGCTTCACAATCTTCGAGAGTCAATTGCTTTTCTTTTGAATTGCCCAAAAGTGCAGATTTTATTCTTATTCTCATAAGTTGAATCACTTTAGAAATCGACACATTTGATACATCAAACTTCTCAGCATCTGCATTCTGTATTAAGCCATTTTCACTATGTCTAACAGCGGAAACCAAAGCTGCATGCAGTGCTCGTTTTCGAACTTGGCGTGTAAATGGGGTTAGGCTTGATGGTTCGACAAAACGGTAAAATGAGCGATGGTAAGCGCGAAAGTTTTCATAGTGAGACAAACTTCTTGCCTGTGTTTTGTAATAGTTGACAAAGACAATTCCAGGAGTCTTTCCTCGCCCAACTCGACTGCTAGCCTGTATGTACTCAGCCGTTGTTAGTGGTTGACCATTGATTACCATCAAAGCAAGACGAGGCTCATCTAAGCCAACAGATACCATGTTAGTAGCCAAAGTGACGTCAATTGAATTGACATCTAAATAATTAGCTTTGAGTCCCTCAAATACACGTGCATTTTCTTCAGCTGATTGATTACTCGTGAGTGACTTTATTTCTAAATTTCTAATAGGAAAATACTGATGATAAAGCTTTTTTAGATCCAAACTATCAAGTAAAAATTCAGGGCAGCTACCAGTATAAAAACCTTTTGTATCTGCTACTTTATTCGCCATAAATTTTTCGGACAACAATGGCTTTAATTCATCCATTTTTTTTAAAAAGTCTTTTAGTAATAACTGGTGTTGCACTTTGGGTATGCCACTTTGAAAGTTAGTTCTACTATTACCCACACCTTTCAAACTTCCGTGGTAAACCATTTTGGACCACCATGCATCTTTTAATGAAGAGTATTCATCATCGAAACAAGCCTGCGGAGCCGCCAATAACGCTCCAGCTAGATCAACAAGGCATTCGACTCTCTTGCGTCCAAATGCCATATATCCGACATAAAGCCGTCCAGGCTTTTCAGTGATTGGAATTTCGCGAGCAAAATAAGAGTCTTTCTGCCTTAAGCCTACAGGGGGGAAAACAGCCATTTTTTCCCGACCAAATAATGACTTAATCTGTTCTGCTGCCTGCCGAATCGTTGCTGTTGATGCAATAAACTTAGGGTATACACCTCTGGACACCAATATGGTCTCAAAACCTACTTCATACAACCCGACAATAGAACCCAGCGCTCCTGAAATGAGATGAAGCTCATCCTGTATAATTAACTCTGGTGGGCGATTTTTCTTACCGCCAAAAAATGATCCCGCTCTTTCTTCCCAAGGTAAACGTGCAAACTTATCTACTGTGGCAATAAGCAATGTCGGAGGCGATTTATACAATGCTTCGTCAACCACATTAAAAGGTAAAATATTTTTGGAATTACCCCCTAATTCACAGCTGCTATTTGAGCACACAAAGTTAAATTTACTCTCATCACTTTGGTAGTTTTCAGCTTTAAACTCTGTTGAACACCAAGGGCATTGTCGCAGCACAAATTTACTAAAATTGTGTTTATTAAACGCCTCAAGTGCCTGAGTAAACGTGTTTGGCGAAGAAGCATTACCCAACCACAACCCTACACTGAAAGGCTCGTCACCCAAGTTCCCTGAGCTCCTTCGAATTAATTCAAGAGCGGACACCACCTTACATGCTCGTACGAATTGCTGAGATGTTAACAACCTTAGGGTGTAGCGCATAATCGCAGTTGTACCACCACCACTACTTGAATAACGGAGTCTACGGTAAACAAACACAAAGGCCATGACCCCAAGGTAAGCTTCGGTTTTGCCGCCGCCCGTAGGAAACCAAATTAGATCAACGCAATCACGAAATTCATTGTCTTCATCAATTGATGACTCAAGAGCCATTAAGAAAAAGGCCAGCTGGAATGGCCGCCAAGCATAAGGAGCCTTATCAGGTGCCGAGCCATTTAACTCCATTTGCATTAACATGGCTTTATTCGCAATTGCAAAGGCATGTTGTGCATTGTCATCATCACGTAAGCGAGAAATACTACTCCTCATGCGAGCCTTTGCCTCATCCATTCGACAGATTAAACGTTCGGCGACCTTTTTTTCTTCAAATGTTCCTGAAGCAGCCAGCGTTTCTTGCTGCTCAATCCAATCCTCATAAGCATCAACAAATAGTTCAAGCTTAGAAAAAACATCTTTATTATTTTCAACGGACTTCAAATAATCAAAAGTTAAAACTTCATCGGAATTGCCAGTATTAGCTGTGACTTGAGGCACTTCAACTATGGGCATAAAATCACTAAAAATTTCAATACTGTCGTTTTTTAATAACCAATCTACAGCCACACCATGACCAATAGCATAGACGCGTTCATCTTTGTATCGCAACTCAAGCTCCTGCTCTTCATCCGATAACAAAGCATAACTAACTCTTGGATAATTTCTAACGTTTTGCTCGGGAATGAAACACCGTAACCCAGCTTCAAACAGAGAACCCTCAGCGGTTACATCACGCTCTTTTTCATTTTCGCTTACTTTGGCCGAACTAATATTTGACAAAGTAACTGTGATGATTTTGCCATCACCATGTGGACGAACAACAATATCAATCCGCCCTCTTTCACCCAATACTTTATATTGAGTCGAAGAATCTAACTGTGCTTCAATTTCCTCGCCATCGTCTTGCACAAGCAACTTCTTTTCCCACCTTTGTAGGTGGTCTTTCTTCTCTATTTTTTCAAAACTAACGGCACTGTAAAAAACTCTTAACGACGCTAAGGAGCTATCGACGTAGAAAGAAAATCCCATCGAAGAAGGTGGTTGGTATTTCGCTTTTTTAGCAGGCTCTTTAGCTAAAAAATCCTCTTCATCAGACGTTTCGTTATCATTTTCGACTTCATACTCCATTTCATACTCCATGCCTGCGGGATATAAAATACCTGTCGTATAACGGTCAAATGGATTGGTTTCAATCAGGATATTGTCTTTAAGCTCTTCTCCAGTTAGCGATTGCTTTACCCAATTAACAAACTTTCGACGTGCTGCACTGTAATCGGTCATTCTAATGTTCCTCTCTCGTGCATAGTACTCTTGACTTGATTCATTTTTAATATATCTAAAATTAATTAGTTTTATTCTCTTTTAAAGGTATTCGTTATTATGGTGGCAGATTAGAGTTAGAAGAGTCCATCAATACACTCGTTTTAAATTTGCATTGACAATCAAAGAAAAACTATAAATTCTCTATTCAAATGTGGTTTATATACAATCTATATCTAATACAAAATTACACCAGCGAACCTTTTAGCTCTAGTCAAAGCAACGTAGAGTAATCGACGCTGCTCAGCTGTTTCTGCAACATCGCCCAACATACGGCCATCTGCGAGAATGATTACTTGATCAAACTCCAAACCTTTGGCACGATGCATCGTCGAAAACCACAATGTATCTGCTGTAGCCGCATGGACTTGATTTGCTTCGATCACACCTGTCTTCCAATTCGCTTTTTTGCATGTACTCTGAGCCTGATCACGTAGTTGTTTACTGTGCGTAATAATACAGGTCGTTAAGTTGTTAGCTTCGGAAGACTCCTTCATTTCAGCCAAGCGACGACTAAGTGCTTGCATGACTTCCTCAAGATTTCCACACTCATCAACAAAAGGTTGGGAACCGTGTGATAATGATTTGTATCTAGTACTTTCGTCAATGCCCTCATCCAAATCATCAATCTCACACCCTTCTAAGAAAGCTAATGCATGTCGACGAATTTCATCCGTAGTACGGTAGTTAATATAGAGTTTTCGCGCTCGCCCTCGAATATCAATACCGCTACGACTTAAAGCAGCTTTGTTCCGAGAATAAATACGCTGATGACCATCACCAACAAAAAACAAATCATTTCGCCCCACAGGAATCATGGCACGCAAAAGCTTTAGAGCTTGAGGACCAAAATCTTGCGTCTCATCAATAATGATTGACGAGTATCCATACTGAGCTTTCTGCATCATTAGTGTAGCTGCATCTCTATAGGCGTCATCAACTTCTTTTAGCTTACGAATGGAGAGCTGTGAGCGATACTCCTCAAAAACAGGCCAAATGGCATCACGCTTAGCTCGAGTTAAAACAACACCACGCCCCACTCGACGAGCCAAACGATACTCATCACGAGTAGTAACACCTTGTGCCAATACCACCTGTTCAAGCTCAGACTCATAAAAGCCATCTGGCAACTGCAATGTGGGATCTTTAACAGCCAAAGCATTTTGCCAAGCCTCTCCAGCCTCGCCCTGACGTCCGTATACAATTGTGTGTTCATATCGATGGCTTCGTAAAAATCCATGCACCCAAGCATCTAAATTGCGTACTTCAATTCGTGCCATCGTTGTTTGATTACAAAGAGTCTTTAAATTGCCTTCAACATCTATAGCCAGATTACGCGTAAAAGTAGTAAATAAAACTTGTTTTCCGTTTTCATAATTATTTTCAGCGAGCCACTTGGCTCTGTGCATTGCCAATACTGTTTTGCCAGTTCCTGCACCACCTAGCACTCTCGCAGGACCACTAAGATCAGCCGTGACTAATTTCTTTTGTGTGGGATGCAAAAAAATACGCCATTGACTTAGTGGAGCATTCATAATTGCTGTCAATGCCTCATCATTTTCAACAACCACAAATCTAGACTGAGACTCCGCACGGTCTAGTGACTTGGCAAAGTCTTGTGTATCAATAATTTGGTCGACCCTAGTTTCACGGGCACTTAAGATTTGTGAAACACTATCGCCTGCCGCACAAAGAAATAAGCCCTCATAAGCCTCAACAGGTAAACGATCTTGCAATGCATCCAGTTCAGATTCGTCACTAATGATGCGAATATGTGGTAATAACTCTTCAGGAGCTCCCAAACTTAGCAATTCTCTGTCTGTCAAATTATCAAATAGTTTTCTTACAGAGGGTTCTCCATTAGTAATAACAACTCTTTCTATAATCTCCTCCACCAAAACTACTTGCATAGCTCCCGTTACTGGATTAATAGCAATACGTCTATTCTCTGCCCATTGATATGCGGCATCGTGATGGTCAACGTACAAGAGAACATACACATCACCTTGTGATGGCTTAAATACAATTCCTCGCCAATCCTGATCAATTCTTACAGACTTTAGGTTCTTATCACGAGCAGCATGAATATTCTCGTAATTAATACTTGAAGATTTTGGATCTGTCTGAAAACGAATAGCCCACTTTAATACCTTACCCTGCGCAACCGAGGGCAACTTAGATAAGTTTGCCAGAAAATCTTGCGATAAAGCTACTTTCGGCTTTAGGCTCATCATTCACCTCCTTTTTTTTGTTCAAGTAGAGTGCGTACTTCAATCACCCATTCAACGCTTACAAGAAAGGCTTTCCATCCCTCTGTTATCCATAATGGATAATATTCTTCTTGACTAGTTAGCAAAACAACAATCTGGTATTCAGGCCAAGCCAATTCTGCTTCAGCAAAGATTTTACCGTTTTGGGAAACTAACTCAAACCCAACTTCGGGAACATCAACACCTGATTGTGCTAAAAATTTCATGCCGTCCTGTACATCATGCATTGCACTATCAATCGCATTATTCCATTCCTGTACCTGAGCGCCCGCTTGTAAATTGATTGATGTTGGTTGAATGGTGGCAGGTAAAATCGCTGTATAGTCATTACCATTAATGCCTGCACGTGTTGTCAGCAGTAAGCCTGACATTACTTGCAATGTATTGAATAAATGCAACCAAAGCCGCCAAGCACGCCAGTAGTCTTTCTCGTTGTTGGATTGATTTTCATCCTCAAGCAATAAAACACCATAGCAGGACTCTGTCTTCTTGCCATTTGCCAAACTCATGGGCCAACGCATCATGAGTAATGGATTGACATCTGATTTGCTTGCAGCCGCAACTGACCTTATTGATGTATTCTGCATCCATTCAGGTAGTTTTTGCCAAAAGTTGTCCAGTTCGGCTTTGACTTTTAGGATATCTGCATCGTGAGGATTAGGTACCATCCGAATAGTCAACCCAGCACCATTACGTAAGAAACGATTCTCATAAGGGTCTTGCAGTTTGTCTGTCACCTGACCGAGCCAAATTAATAATCGACTCACTGCATGCAAACTGAATGCACCAGGTTCTGGTTTAATCTCTTCCCGTATTAAGTCATGACGCGTCATGAACGTGAGCGGCGAATCCAAATCCGTCTCTGTTTCACCATTAAGTGCCGCTTTGACATCTTCATGAGTCACTGACCAAACCCAATACTTTCCAGTCATCACAAGAGCACTACGTTTACGTGCATCTTCTCGAACACTATCTTTGTGAAATGCCCAACCATCACAAAAAATAGCGATTGGCTTACGAGGCGAATTTGACTGAGTGGGCCAAATTACAAAATCTGGTTTAGATGGATATGTCAAAGCAACCATGTTGGAAATATCAACTTGCGGTTCAATCCAATAACGTTGTGCATCAACCTCTAGCTGAAAGCCTGATTTACCATTTACGATATCTTGGACCAATCGCGTGCGAGGAATGTTCTTACAACCTCCTAAACGCCTTAAACTTTCAATAAAGCGAGCCTCTAATGCAGAGTCAAAATTTGGATTGATATATATTTCTGAAATAGTTGGTACTTTCTCTAGAGTATGAATTGCTTCTAGTAATTCGCCAAATACCTCTTTAGCTTTATTTCTAGAAACTAGGCTCATCATTTTTCCGAGTCGATACTGATATACACAGCTATAACAACCGTCTTTATCAGGATCTTGGTTACATTTGCAGTCTAATACTGCTTGATAAGCCATTCTAAATACATCTATCAATGTTTGAGCATCTAAACTCAATAATTGATGTAAATAGCCTGTACCTCCAGGAACTGAATCATATAACAATACGTATTGTCTGCGTGGCCCACCATCTCGCCCTGGCTCATCTTGTGTCACTAAACGTAGATGATCAACCTTACCACCAAAACGTTTTTTTAATCCTAACTGGAGTGCAGCCATGAATGATTGAACAACTTCATCATCAACTCCCGAACGAGTATAAGGAACTAGAATTCGCAAGGCTTCCGAACTAAACTCTCGATACAAATAAAGACAGTCAATAATATTGCTAGGCTCATGATTATCTCGCTTGGGACAATCAAAAGCATGTTGTTGAGTCTCCTCTTGCTCTCGGCGTAGAGGAGACTGAACCTTTCCACAATGGCGACAAAGCTTAAACCCTGGCCGAGCCACCTCTTTATCTGCGACCTTAAAAACATCACCACTCTTGCCAATCTCGCCAAAATTAATATCACGAAAATTAGCACTAGCTATAAATTCAAAACCAAAAGGCAAATCATTGGCGGCAAGTTTCCATGCCTCTTTAATTTCACTACCTTCGAAGTCAGCTAATAATTGCCGAGTGTAGTACCGAGGCTCTCGATCATCTGCACTATCGTCAATTCTGACCTTTGTGTCATCACTATTGGCAATGGCTTGCTTAAATCGTAATAAATGACGCAACTGCGAGACATTACTCCACATGACATCACCACATCGTGGGCAAGCAGATTTAGTATCCGCTTTTAGTATGAGGTTCTCCATGTGATGACAAGATGGGCATAAACGCCATGGCTCTAGCTTAGCCAGAGCCATGTTTATTTGATCCACTTCGACTCTTCGCTGATTAGCATAAAATCTGTTTTCAGGAGCAAACTCTGACAGAGCCGAGCCTGCAGGACGTTCATATTTGATAGCGGGCAGAGCAACATAGCCACTGTCACCCGTATCATCACTTCCTTTCTTCCGCCAGAGTACCGACTTCAATTCTATTCCTGCCTCTGGAAAAGCATAATTAGGAATAAGACCAGCATCAGTAAGTGAATTCAGAAGCTCTCTCTGATTGATTTCACGTACCAATTCTAATGCTCCCTGTCGTTCACGATCTAACTTCTCAACTTCGTTGATAGATGCCTCATCCTGAGGGCTGGCTTTTAGCGTTTTAATTCGGTTTTTAAGTACGTCCGCTTTGGTACGATAATGACTTCTTTCATCCTTCAACTCTTCCAGATGCTTTAGTAATCTGACACGAAGTCCATCCGAGTCGCCTTTACCCTGATAGTAATCCCTGAGTCTATCCGCAATAACTGGCGTAATATCTTCTCCCAGCATATCAATAAAGCCTTCCTGTAAACGACTTTCATAGGCTGCCATGTGATTCAGAAATGTGTAAGGAAAACGGGAATTGTCAAACTTTTCTATAGCATCAAGAACTTGAGATGTTTTTTCTGGCAAAGCATTATCTGGAATATCACTGGCTACCCAATCATCAAGACAGTATGCCAATAATTGTCGCCGTAAAACTTCAACAGCCTGCAAGAACACCCCTGGCGGAGAAACCTCTCCTGCCAACATTTCATTTGTTTCTGCAAAAAAATAGAGATCATGTGGACTATTACCATCAGCCAATGTCGTTGCTAATGCATTACCATCTCTTCGTCCAGCACGACCAATGCGTTGTAAAAAACTTGCCTGACTAGGGGGTACTGAACAAAGTAACACTGAAGATAAGTCACCAATATCGACACCCATTTCTAGCGTAGGCGTTGCAGATAATAGATTTTCGAACCACGGTTGTGGCTGACGTGATTTGAAACGCGTTTCCAACTGCTCTCGATCACCTCTTTCTAATAAACCTGTGTGCTCAGCGGCAATAACTCTTTTTAGGTCGCCATAACTAAATTTTTTTGCTAACCAACCTTCTGGTTTGTGAACAGTTTCGTATTGGAAAGCTGGCGCATCTAAACAAGGCATGCCAATCAACTGATCTGCGACAATTGCGGGGACAGATAACTGCCGCTTACCATCTCCCGTTTTCATAAAGCTTACATGGGTATATAGGTTCAACCCGTCATCAGCGAGTGCGATGGAAAAACCCATTGTACTTTCGGTTTTCACTAACAAATTATTAGTGACCAATAGATCAATACATCGATGATAAATCGGCTCTTCCACTTTAGCAGCTAAAAGCATTTGTTTACCCAAGACCATATTAAGCCAGCGTACATACCAAGATTGACGCGTACTATTGGTCAGGCGATCGAAATTACGGTGGTTACCTAATGTTATAAATACTGGATGTGGAGTACGTTCACCTATGGCTGGCATCCACTCGCTTCGGCCTTGACGAAAGGCTAACCCCCAAATATTACCATCTGTAGCATAGCCTTCTAATTCAGGATGCCATACTGCCCCTCTTCTGCGAAGCTGTATCAAAAATCCCCATAGCCACTGAAATACAATCTGATTATCAACATGATGACCACCAAATTCTTCTTGTAAAATTCTGCCCATCTTGTCTGAAATGGACTCGATAACTTTATAATCAGGTGCAAGAACGGCTTTACCGATACGCTCCAAATTACGTCCTCGTCGATTTAGGTAAGTAAATTCAGCATACGCTTGCCAACATAGACGCTTTTTTACACGAAGTGGTAAACGACTGTTTAACGGTAATGCCCCATTCTTCAACAACTCATCAGCCCAGTCACGTTGCCAAAGCATGTTAGGCCCAATAAACTCTGAGACAAATGTTGCCTCGCTATCCATACACAATGCTGAGCTTTTGTCAGTCCATACCTCACCAAAACGATACAGAAAATCCTTCCAAGGAATAACTTCCTCACCCATATCATCAATCGCTTTAGCCATAGCCGTTCTTACAGTATTTACCCAAGTTCTTGCTCCGAAGAAGCCAGCACGGTGTGCTGCATCTTGAACAGAGTCAGAGAAGGCAATCATTTTTTTATCGTCATTAAAGATACTAGACCAACTATGTTCTACAACCTGTGCACCTAAAGTGGCATTTCTAGCTCCCAGCAGCAATTGCTTATCTTTACTAGAGCATGATGGGCATGTATTGTCATGCCAACTAAATGCTAAATTTCCGCGCTGTGTATTCTTAGTACCTGTTGTTCTAAATACCGTCACCATCTCATCATGGCCACAAGCACTACATTCATCTCCACGCCCTTGTAATTGGCCACAATTGCTACACAATTTAGCAAGTAAGCCTTCAACTTGTGGATTAGCGGATATATCCCCTGGATAAAGTCGAACAACCTCTGATTGACGAGCAAACCATGCGTTATATATTTCTTCCAGATTTGAAGAAACTCGTGATCGTCCCGTTGGCACATGCGAAAGCCAAGCTGTTGTGTGACATTCAGTACACTGAATCAAAGGCAAATAAAGCCCGTCTACTTTAGACTTCAGATCTGCTGCTGCTTTGAAATGCACATCTTCTGATTTAGACGTTACTTTGGCGACCATGCGTCTTAGCTCGCGCAACCATAATTGCAAACGAACAGTGACTAAAGGCAAGTGTTGAGATTCCGGATTTCGCGCCCAAGCAACCAAAACTAGTAATGCATCTAAAATTTCACTAATAAATGGTCTAGCTGATTCAGGAATAGGTCCCCGCAATTGTGACTGCAATTCTTCTAACGTAGTAACACCACTACTCGATAATCGAAGAAGATTAACAAACAATACATGCTGCTTGAGATTCTTACCTAGTGTTTGTCGCCATTCAACTGAATTAACATCTAAAGGCTCAGGTTGTTCTGGAAAGAAGAGATGAAACCACGATTTAACTGCTTGTGCTGAGGTGGTATAAATATCTGGACGTAAAACTTCTATAAGGTCGGCTCGTGGATATAAAAAATGCTCAATAGTAAGGTTGCCTAAAAACTCTGAAACCGTCAGCCTATTTTCGGTAATCACTGATTCTGCAGGAAAATCTGCCTGAAAAATCTGTTTTGCGTAGTTTCTAAGCGGTGCTGTGTCAGAGGCATTACCCAAGGTGGCTGAGGTGCCTGCACAGAGTAGATGCCCTTTAGGTGTTTTCAATCGGGCTCGCAAGCGACGTAGCAATAGAGCAAGGTCTGTTCCCTGTGCTCCATCAAAAGTATGCAATTCGTCAACTACGATGTAACGTAGGGTTTCGGGTTTGTTTTTTGCCCATAACACTCGGTCAAGCGGACGAATGAGCAAATAGTCGAGCATCTTGTAGTTGGTCAGTAGAATATCTGGTGGTGCTTTTCGCAAAGTCTGACGATCGGTAATGACACCAGACACACTCATGACCATACCACTACCAGAGTTTCCAATTTGTCCACCCACGTATAGCCCAACTCTTAGCCCAGCAAACGCGGGGGTTTGTGCAATCACCTCAGCAAAGCGGCGAGCTTGGTCGGTCGCTAGTGCGTTCATGGGGTAGATAACCAATGCTTTGATACCAGACTCGCCATTTTTGCGCGCACGGGCAGCATGTTCAAGTAAGGGATAAAGAAAACATTCCGTTTTACCACTACCTGTACCCGTTGCAATCAAACTATTCGCAGCCAAGCGATTGCTGGATAGTCTTTGCCATGCCATTTCTTGATGTACATGCCCCTTATATTCCGTTTGAAAGGAGCCAAAAAAATTTCGCCCTTCTCTACCCGCTCTAAATGGCAAGCCAATTTGTAGGTACGGCCCCTTCATCCAGTCTTTTTCAATGGCAACAAAACGGCTTATAAGCCCATTAAAAAAGGTGTCTGATGGCTCAAAACCAGTTTGCAGGAATTGTTTAAGACCCTTTTGAATATCGCGAACAAGTAACGATGGTAGCATTTTAGACTTGATCCTTATCGATATAATTATCAATCCATGATTTTGCTGAATCTTCTATTAGCCTAGGTTTAGGCAAACTCTTGATAACAGAACCAACATCTAAGAAGCTTAAGCCATAAGCTACTGATAATCTGTCGTAATCTTCGGGAAGTAAGGTATCAGCGCGCAAATTTATAGGCATATTGATATAACGTATTTTCATTGTCATCCATGAGTAATTTGGTTGATGCTGTAATGCTGTTTCTAATTGTTTATAAAATGATAATCTCATACCCCCACCACAAAGATATGTAGGAACATCACGTAAGTCTTCTTTTCTCAAATGACCTTCCTTCCAAGCTTTATGAAATGTCTCTCCTTTGATTTGAGGAATTAGATTCTTTTTTAAAAAAATCTTGTCGGGATTTTGACCTTCATCATTAAACGTTAGGGTACACAAAGAAATATAATCCTGTATATTTTCTGGTAAGGCTCGTTGTGAGTCTGTAGCGTCTTTGATGGAAATAATATCTTTGGTTAGCCTTTGATAAGTAATATTTTCTAATACACTAAGCCACCAATCTAAACGGCAACGATTAAGATTCATAGTCCCAAATGGCTGAACACTTGATGTATAGAATTCAAAATCCCACTTTCTTGCTCGACCTTTTTTTACATGAAATAATGAGGTATCAACAGTGCCTGCCCCAACATCTACGAATAAAAAATCATTGGGTGCTTTTTTATCAAAACTACTTGAAGCAACGTAACCATATACCTGTGCTGCAATTTCCGGAACAATAGAAATCTCTATATCTTCATCCTGTGTTGGGGGATATCCTTGCTCAAGTTG
Organism: uncultured Pseudomonadota bacterium; assembly: GCA_937896265.1. Classification (GTDB taxonomy): domain Bacteria; phylum Bdellovibrionota_B; class Oligoflexia; order Oligoflexales; family Bog-1112; genus CALBMD01. The sequence continues at coordinate 5,632 of CALBMD010000089.1, read as the reverse complement.
TGTGGCTCGGACAAACCCACTATCCATATCTTGCTTAGCAATTTTAATCGTAGAACCTGCTACAATCCATGCTACCCGACAAAGATGCTCAAAGAAAACGTTAAAGCTAGAGTTATGATGCGTTTCGGCAGGTAAGCCTACGGCCATTTTCCAAAATATATTAACATTTTTATATGTCAATCCATGCTCATCCAGCAACCATGCTCTAGCATATTGAATGGTATATGCCAAAAAAGCAACAAACCGATACTGACAGTCTTTATTTGTAGGGCTTGAAATCAGTGCAAGTTTTAGGTCACGATACAAACTGGCACCTGATAGCAAAGAAAATTCGCTATTACTTTGAAAAACGCGACTTGGTAGTAAAAATCTTTCAATACCAACAACATCAAAAAAAGGAACAGCAAATGCTTTTCCTGAAGCAGAATCACCAATAACTACTTTGGTGCTTGAAGTACCAAAGTCTATACCCAGCATTAACTCTCGTCCTTCCTCACTTTGTGACTTTTCTAATGGCTGTGTCGATTTTCCACTATCATTCAATTTTAGAAACTGTGAAGGAGAAATAGGCTCTCCAGGATTCCAAAGTAATTGAGAAGTACTACTTAATTTCAGATTATAAGGTGTTAGTTGTGGTGCCGTTTTAATAGCAGTTACTTTTTTGCTAATACCTCGACTATAAACAGATAGGTCGATCCCATCATGATTTGTTGGAGAAGCTTTGATTTTTTGATTGTTATTAGCGGTTTTTATTGGCTTAGTTGGTTTATGGGCACTTTTTTTAGTCGTTACATTTTTAGATGTTTTATCATTACCAACAGCCTTCTTTTGAGAATCTGAGTTTTTATGAATTGTTTTTTTACTCACAATTTCATTACAATCATTTGCTTCCTTAGTAGAGTCAACTGTAACCATCCTAACCTCTACTGCCTTCTCCAACTCATTGGAAGAGCCTAAAGAGGTTCCTTTTACCTTAGATTTAATGCTATCCAGTGCTGCTTTAAGTTTTTTACCAAAATATCCTGTTTTCATAATCCTAATCCTCAATACAGCTTGATGACACCGCCAGATACAAAACTTTGATTGGCAATAGGTTGCTCTTTAATGCGTAACTCCTCAATTCTAGCATCAAGTCGTGCACTTAATTTTTTTAGTTTTCCTTCTTCTGCTGGAATCATTCGCCTTTGTTTATCTGTACCAAAATTCCTATAATGAGAAATACGTTCAAGAATCTTTTGGCGTTGATTTTCTGAATGTTTCTGTAAAGTGTCAATCATGCTATTAATTCTGTCTTTGTTAGCCCTATATTGACTATCTCTGTAATCTTTAAACTCCTGCCCTAAAGCATGCATGCAATCATCAAATATTTCAGCAACGTAATTAGTTTCTAACTCATTAGCCGCACTCAACCAATCTCGCCCTTCTAGTGCTGCTTTATTTACAAGATACTCAGCTTGCTCACCATCAATCTTAAGGCCATTTTGTAAGTGAACTGCTCGATATTCAAGCCTCTCTATATCGCGTGCACCAGAAACAGTCCAACGATAAATAACAAATACCACAACTCCTGGCAATATATCTCTCATTAAATATGCAGGCAACTCAGTTGCAGAGACAGGGTATTTTGCAGGACCTTTTCCTTCTCGACGAAGTGACTCTGTAACAAAGCGAATTAATGGATGATCCTGAGTAACTTTTTCTACTTTTGGAGGAGTACTTCCCATCTTATTTTCAAAAAGCAGCTTAAGTTGCCTCGATGTCATAATCTGCGTATTTCCAATTAATCGATATTCTGACAAAAACTCATTAAATGCAATTCCTCCCTCGGTAGACAACTCTAATATAAACTCCATTGAATTCAATGCTGTTTCAATTAATCTACTACCTGGGAATTTATCAGTCAGAAAATCTCTAACATAGGCCAACAAATCCTCTCCTCTAATAAATCGTCCCAACTCTTTTGCTGCCTTTACTTTATTTTGAATAAAGTCACTGTGTGCCATTAATTGACTAGCCTCATTTTCTAGTATCTCTTGCTGACGATTATTATTTTCTATAGCTAGGCTAGTTGTATTAATGCGTTCTATCTCTTGCTCAGGCGTCAGTTTATGGGTAAGCAGATCCGTAGTCAGATTAGCAATTTGATCACCTAGTATAGCCTCCATACTACCTAAAGCCTGAGTAAAGATATTTAATCTATCTAACAAACGATCATAAACTCTTTCATCTACAGTATCTGCATATATAAAATTCCAAATCAAAATTTGTTCAGCCTCTTGACCAATACGATCTATACGACCAATCCGTTGTTCTATTCTCATCGGATTCCAAGGCAAATCGTAGTTAATAACTAAACTAGAAAACTGCAAATCAACTCCTTCTGAAGCTACTTCAGATGCTAATAATATTTTAGGACCATTTACATCCTTAAATTTATTTATAGCACTGTGCTTATCCATACCACCTTGAACAATAATAGACTCAATACCTTCCTGACAAAGACGCTCTGATAAATACCTCAAGGTCTGACGATAAAAAGAAAATAAAACCACTTTTTTACTAGGGTTATCTGTCCAATACTTCTTTAAACTTTCAAGTAATTTAGTGTATTTACTATCATGTTCCATAAGCTTAGGAAAATTTCCCACTGATAAAGCAATATCCACCAATTCTTCTAATAATACCCCCATATTTGTTTGAATATTTTCAGACTGAATATCATCATCAATACCAATAAGTTCAAAAACAGTCTCTTCCAATGTTGTTTTATTAAAACCTATCTTTTCTTGCCAACCACGACAAGCAGCTGCCATACTGCTAGACATTTGTCGTTGTGGAATCGTCAGCATAAAACCAGTAGGTACATCTTTCCGTTGACAAAATTGACGAATTTTTTCGGTGACTTTATTATAAAAAAGCCTTTCACACTCATGCATTTCAGCGCGAATAACGGTTGGCGTGCGTACAACTCGCATTTCATGTACATCTCGTTTTAATGTACGAGTAATCACTTTGGTTAAAGGATTGATTTTATCAAGTTGCTCAGCAAGCTCCGAACGCCCTCGTGGCGTCACCAATACTTCTTCGGACAAGTTGTTACGCAAAAACTCTAATTGAAGATTTTTATGAGGCCACAAAGATGCCTGAGCCTCATCGATATGCGCTTTAAACTCCTCAAGTGTTATTGGCTTTGCTAATACAAGATCTCTTAAACGAATAACTGGAGCATTGATTATCAAAGAGTTTTCGAATGAATATTCAAATGGAAATGCATCTTCATCAATAAGATTCAATAAGTTAAACAAATCAGTACTGCGAAGCTGAATCGGGGTTGCCGATAACATAACTAAATTTTGAGTAATCGGCCTAATTAGACGCCCTAAACGATTGACTTGTGTCTCTCGATTGCGTAGGTAGTGAGCCTCATCAAATACAACCATGTCTAATAAAGGTTCTTCCACTTCTGCATCATCAAAAAATCGAGCAAGCCTTCCAGCTGAGTTTAATTCTTTAATGTCTTTTTTTGCAAAATCTCGTGGTGGTCTAATACCTTGCATACTAGCTATCAGTGCAAATGATGTTTGGGGCTTTTCTCGAACGGATTCAAGTTTTTGTAATAATTCCTTGGCATCAACTATTTCCGCATTGACACCAAACCTATTAGATAACTCGTCTTTCCATTTTTCCCGCAATACTGCTGGTGCAATAATAAGTAATCGACGAGCATCAAAACGTGCTCTCAATTCGGTCCAAATTAAACCTGCCTCAATTGTTTTACCAAGACCAACCTCATCAGCAATTAGAATTCCGTTACATGGCGAATCTAAAAACTGCAAAACAGGTTTAAACTGGTATGGCAAAAATTGAGTATTGGTGGTATTGAGGCTATATATTAGATTAGCCAACTTACCGCTAAGTCTATAATAAGTAATTGCTCCGCGCAGATCATCCACTCGTCCAAAGCGACCATTCTTTAAACTAGCATAAGGCCCTAGATTTTCTTTTATCACTTTTTCTAAAGCTGAATGAAGGATAAACTCTTCCTCACCATCCAAAAAAGTCACAAGAATTCGTTGGCGATGTTGTGGACCATCCGTCTCATTTCCCAAGATACCAACTCTACTCGGATTGGCTTTCAGTCTAACTTTGTCACCTGGTTGCATGACCCTACTCCTGAATCAATTTGATCATGGCACTGACACTTGCCACGTCAAAGCCTGACGACAAGGACTCTGTGGTGGTCAACAACGTCCCATTTTCTCCACCACCCTCTTCCACAGGTAAGATGTCATTATCTCGATACCATTTTAGCTTGCGTTCCCAAGCCTTACGGTAATCCTCACGATCCAGCATACCCAAATGCTCCCAATAGTAGACCCGACCTGAAATAGCATCATCAATGGTAAAGTCAGGATAACGGGTACCATCAGCTAAAGACAAAGGCTTTTCATATTCAAAGTCGATATTGGCAGCAGCCAATGCTTCACAAATAATGAGCTCGGATTTAGAACGTACTGCCAACCCACGACTTGTACGGTGAACCAAACCTTCCTGCATAAAAAGACTAGTTTTGGCAAGAGGAATTTCTAGCATGCGACAGTCTTGAAATAAATTGGTCATACGCTGTGCTGTTTCGGAATGATGAGGAGCGGTGAAATCCTTCAGCAAGGTTCGAGACCCTTGATGCATTAGGACGACCTTATCCTGATGACGAGTTAAAGCAGTGTAAATTAACTCTCGTGATAGAATAGGATGGGATTCAGGCAATACAACTATCACAATCTTAAATTGACTACCCTGTGATTTGTGAACCGTCAAAGCATAAGCCAACTCAAGCACGGCATCACCTTCCTCCTGAAAATCGCTCGCATAAAAGTCATAGGTGTAACGCTTTTGGGATGCAAACTCTATCTTTAGTATCTTCGGATTGGTACTCCATTGTCCAACTGCCAACCCAATCTCGCCATTTGCAAGGTAGCCCAATGCTCCTTCCTGTGGATAGACCTTATTGCCATCACGCTTGTGGTTTGACAGATTGATTACCTTATCTCCATATACGATACGTTCAATGCCCATTGGTTTTGGAATAGATCGACGCCGCTGACGAGTGGCCAGTTCGACGAAATCTTGACGAAACAAGCTATGAATTTGCCTATTGATATCGGCAACACCAAAAGGCATTCCACGCAACGGAGTCAAAATCTGCCATGCTTCTATCTGATTGACGGAGCCTATTTTTTCTCCACGAGTGGCATTGAAGTAGTCATAATCGCCAGAAGCAACAGCACCTAAACTACGATTAAATCCTCGAATATCATCACGACTTTTAAGTGATAACTCATCAACCAATACATCTAATAGCTTCTTCTGAAAATCTTCTTGTGTTTTCCACGATACAAATCGAATTGCCTGATGTTCATTATCACCAGCCGAAAACAAATCATCTTCTCCTACACTAGGTGGTGTTGTACTAAACCAGCGGACAAAGCGCAAATCAGGTCTGTCCTGCCCAACCTGACGACGTTCAATCGTCAGTTCAGCGTAACCTTTATCGACACGGGGGAATATGGCTTCGACATTGGATGGTTTGAGATGAGCAATAATATCGACAAAAGGACGACCAGCACAGATC
>CALBMD010000088.1 GCA_937896265.1 uncultured Pseudomonadota bacterium | reverse complement strand
GTAAATTGCCCGGTATCAACCTTTCTATTTGGTTAAATACGCTTAAAAGTAAAATGGCTGATCCAATAATTAAGCTTACGATGGAACAAGCATTTCAACTTAGTGAAAAAAATCCATTTAGCAATGAGTTTTGATGTGACTTCATTTTAGCCTCAAGATGTGCAGACTATCGAGTCGCTAACACCTACATCGGGACACGATAGTTTACACGTTACCCAACTGCTTGCAAACGCAACGGAACCCACAAAAGCGAGACATAAACTGTAGGAGTGCGAAACTATTGGCAGATGTAATTGATGCTAGCTTTCTATTCGGAGGCAGTATAAAAAGAAGCCGCTGCTTGATGCTTTTGCGCAATCCATCATTTTTTTAATAACTCAATCAAATTGGCTATTTTTTAAGGTCTTATAGATGAAAAAAATTTTTGTTCAACTACTTGTTTTGGAAGCCTCGTTTTTCTTGCTATTTTCATTCAAGAAAATCCACGCTACAGATCAACCCTCTCATTCTGAATTCAATCTATCCAATCTGTTTGACTCTAAACTCAATGCGCCTAGACCGAATTTTATTCTAATTCAAATCTTGAAGAACAAAAAACTCAAGGATGCTTTATTAGAGCCATTTATAAAAGAATCCGCTTCAGAGGGGGTCGAATTTTTGGCGGATTTTCTAATCACTTTTGAAGCAAGACCACAGCTAAATGATGTTTTAGTCATTTATAATCGTTATCTTAGCGAGAATAGTTCAGCTGAGGTTAACCTTTCTAGCAGAACCAAGGATTTGATAGATAGCGCGATTAAGGTGCTCTTAAGCCAAAATCTTATAACGCGGGAAGTCAGCAGTCAGTTGTCAGCATCTTGCCCCTGTCAATACAACAGTGAGAACATGGAAGCCCTTCAGGTGTTTTTTAAGGCAATTCGCATAGCCGCAAGTGAAGTCCTGGCTGAGGTTTCCCAAGGGTATTACTTTCGAGAATTTATCAGCAACGTCCCAGAAGGGAGGGCGTTCTCAAGTGATTCAAATCAACTTCATCTGGCGATTATGAGTCCGCATCTATCGAAAAAGCTGATCTCCCTCGTCTCAGGCCATATTGATGCTAGCATGATGAATCTTCTCCGATTTTGCGTAAGCGTTGAAAAACTTCGTCAAATTTCTAATGCTAAAACATTAGAACCGACTGCTAATAAGATCAAAGCGGTATATTTTTCTGGATCGAAATCAGATCTTTCACAAAGATATCAGAAACTTCTAGAAAGTTCAGAAAAACCGATTAACACTACTTTGGGTGAACTACAAAAAATGGGTCTCGAAGAGCTCTCGCAATCTAGAGTAGTTATGGATGCAGTTTGGATCAATCTTTGACGTTCCGCGGATTTTTGGACGTTTGGTCAGTTTTCTGAAGCGCCCCCTAACAGCTAGACACCTGGTTCTCATTCAGCGGACGGTCGTTTCCGTGGGGTCGCGGGCGATAGGAATTTGCAACGTCCTTCTGTTCGCATCCCTTCTACAAGATTTGTCAAAGGATCACAATTACATTATCCTTTAGGGAAAGGTTTTATTGATTAAGGTGCTTGTGCTTTTAGCGCTAGTGGCAATTTGCATTGAAATTGTTCTAACATCCCCTTGCTGAGGATAGCCCTATGATCTTTTTGCAAAAATATATTGACGAACCGTAAAAATTACCTTAAAAATGAGGTTTAATAGAAGGAGTGCCAATGGCTCGCGTATCCATAGAAGATTGTCAAAAAGTAATGCCTAATCGATTTGCGTTGGTAATTGTTGCAGCCAATCGTACAAGGCAGCTCATGGGCTCTAGCATGCCTCTAGTGGATAGCAAAAATAAGCATGCCGTGACAGCTTTGCGTGAGATTGCTGAAGGCAAGATTACGATGAAAGGTGTTTTTGGCGAAGCCGGAGAGCCAGAAGCGTTGTTGAATATGCCTCAAGTGACTCTTGACGAGCCAGAAATGCTAGGCGATTTATAGCCTCTAAGTGAATGCATAAGAAATAAGTTAAAGCATCGCTCTAATACTTCTTCTTTGCTTATTAAGCGCGCATCAAACCAGCTTCTTTGAGATATTTCCTGATATAAAGTTGCAAATATCTCCTGCCAATATTCAAAAATTAAATCCCGAAAATGAATATAATCCCAGCTGGGGTTGTTACAGGAGCTTTGTGCTGTAACATAATCTCGATAAAGCTGGTCAAATCCCTCGTCCATCAGGGGGCTATTAAAATTTTTCATTTCTTGAAAAAGCTTGCCTTCATGCTGCTTTAACCAGCTGTTTTTCTTTTTATTTCTATATACTGATAGATTGACTATATTGCCCAAAATTTTTCCTTTCATAAGCATTGGGCCTCTCTTATCTCTCCTACTAATATCGGCATTTTTAGGAAAAACATTAAGCTTTCTCTGATCCTAGAAGTCAAATCCATGTTAGGATTTTAATATGGCTTTTTCTAATGAAATTCTTGTGATCTTGGATCGGCGTGATTGGGTTTGGTCTTTTATTAAGACAGAGCTAAAGGCGCGAGCTGCCCCTTTTGTCCGTATTCCTTCGAAAGTTTCTTTGCAAAATAACTGGTTCCGTTTTTCTAAGTCGCCATTTTTTGTTGTTCATTGGGAAAACACAGATCGATTAAGTGGAGCTATTGTTGAAGAGTTAGTGTTGGCTTTGGGGAAACATGATGCGCTTGAACGTATTGTTATTTTGACAAGTAACCCTACGCATCAGGATGTTGTCTATTTTGCTGAACTTGGGGTGAATAAAGTTATTACTATAGCCAACCGGCCATATGTACTGGACAATGCTCGCAAAGATTTTCATCATCACATTAATCGACTCAAAAAAGAAATAAATGTTGACCCCTTACATGCCATTTATAAAGGTATCGATGCTCTAATTCAAAAAGATGATGCTCACGGTTTGGTGCAATTAGAGCAGCTTTTTTTAGACCTTGATAAGAGTTTGGTTCCAAAAGATTCAGCTAAGGATCGAGATATTCAAGCAAGTTTTGCCTTTATTCGAAAAGACTATGAAACAGCAGGAAAGCTTTGGGATGATGCGATTCAAAAAAATCCCAATTTCTATCGGGCTTATAACAATCTAATTCAGTGTTATATTGCAAAAAAAGATTATCAATTAGCTATAGAACTTTTGAGGAAAATGAATGCGATAAACAACAATAATATTTCGCGCACCCTTATTTTGGGTGATGTTCATCTCAGGCGCAAAGAGCGAGCTCATGCTCAGCATCATTTTCAGAATGCTTATGAGAAAGATCCTTTTTGTTATAAGGCGCTAAATGCTTTAGCTGAGATTTATTTTGGTGAAGATCAGTTGCAAGAAAGCCATGCCTGTTTAGTTAAGTCCATGTTGAAATCGCAGATGGGAAGTAAACTCAATATTAAAGGCGTACGTCTGTTAGAAAAAGGGGAAATAGCTCTGGCTCTTGTTCACTATGAAAAAGCCAGTTATGTGTTGCGTGAGCAAGAAAGGAGCCATCTTATTTTCTATAATATTGGCCTTTGTCTTGTCAAAATGCATCAGTTTAAGGAAGCCAAAGGCTTTTTGGTGCTGTCCTATATTAAACACCCAAAGTTTGAGAAGACTAAAAAGCTTTTGGTGATGCTTAAGAAGGCTGCTTCGCCGCAAACTAAATCTTAGTAAGAACATCAACAGCCATGCCGCATAGCAACAAAGAAGCTCCCAAAGCAATTTGGCGCCAAAAATCTGGGCTGCGAAGCATGCGGCGGTTGAACTGACGGTGAGCCTTAGTAGTAATTAAGCCAGCAAAGTAACCAAGCAAGGCTCCCATGCCGTGGATAGTATTGGCAACTCCCATGCCAACGACTGTTAAAGCGAGGCAAAAAACATACCAGTACATTAAAAAGGTGGCAGAAGATGTATCAAGACCTCTTAGGCGATTTGGGTCAAAACGGTCCACAGCCCAAAGAAAAGTGCAAAGGCCATAGATTACCCCAGACATTCCGACAAAGTGCGGTCCAACTACCAAATAGAAAAAAAGATGGGAGATAGTGGCAATAGTTAGAGTAAGTCCAAGAAGAAGTCGTGATGAGAAATTTTCTTCTATCTGGCGGCCTAACTGATAAAACCACAGCATATTGAAGCCTAGGTGAAGAAGATTGGCATGCAGAAAAATCGGGGTAAAGAGTCGCCAGATCTGGCCTTGCCAAATCTCGGGAAGATTAAAAAAGCCAGAGTAGGAGGCATAGTAGTAGTTGGAGAACGCAAGGAGTTTGCCAATAACTTTTCCAGCAGCGAATTGATTTGCTAAATAAGCAAATACAGAAATGCTGATCAAGCTGCCTGTAACAATATAGCTTGGTTCAACTCTCTTGCTTGCTGGAGCAGCTTTTTTTTCTCCCAGGAGCTTTTGCTGCATAAGAGCGCCTTCCTTGAGTGCTACTTGCCAGCGTGGACTCTCTGGGTTATCTGCAAAAGCTTCAAGTTTACTCTTTGCCTGAGCAATGTGTTCCTCATCCAAAATCCAAATTACTGGTTCATTCTCAGTTTTATCGAATTGAACTTCTATGGATTGGTGCAGGCAAATGAGATAAAACTTCTCGGCCAGGTCTTGGTTTATTAGTTTACCTATTGCTCTCATCTCATCCTAGTCTAGTAGCGGCGATTCATACCACTTGAGCTACGGTCGGGACGATCTACTGCTTCGTTAACTCGAATATTACGACCATCGAGTTCTGTACCGTCCAATGATGAAATAGCTTTGCCAGCAGAATCATCATTAATATAGGTGACAAAACCAAATCCGCGTGAGCGTCCTGTTTCACGGTCTAAAATAACACGAGCATCTTCGATTGGACCAAATGGTTCAAAAGAGTTGCGCAAGCTCTCGTCGTTAGTTGTCCAGCTAAGCCCACCGATAAACAATTTCTTTCCCATAACATTTCTCCAATCAACTACTATATAGGTAATCTAGGAACAGCAGGACGGCATTCTGGAAATTTCAGACACAGTCCAAGCTCGTAGAAGTCCTATATCTTAAAACGGGAATGATCACAAGGCTCTTCTTCAACTCCCATTTTGGGCCACATTGAGGCGGATTAACTATGTTTAAAGTTGAGGGATTAACGCTCTGCGTCTCAAAACCTGCTCGCGTGTTAATTTATGGTAGTTCCTTTGCTATGGCGTTTTGCTCCATGGGCTATGAGCTAGTTTTAGCACAATGCCTTTCCATAAGCATGGGTAATTCTATTCTACGCTACTCAATGACTATTGGCTTCTTCGTCTTTTCTCTGGGGCTAGGGTCTATTTTGTCAGAAAAAGTTCCGCGGGAAGTGAGTTTTCAGGCTTTGCTTCTTGTTGAAATGGGGCTTGGCGTTGTGGGTCTTCTAGCGCCGCTGCTAATTTTAGGCGCTGATTATGCTATAAAACCTCTTCTGACTGGGGTTCATCTACCTTATGATTCTATTTTTGCTTCCAGCCTTGTGTGGGTTATTTGCCATAGTCCTGTTTTTGGTATTGGTATTTTAAGTGGTTTTGAGGTGCCACTTTTGACCAATATAATAGCATCTTCAAGAGAGCCAACAGCTGGGGAAGCGAGCAGAGTTTTAGCTTATGACTATTTAGGAATGTTTTGCTCAGCGTTGTTTTTTCCTTTTGTTGTTTATAGGCAGCTAGGTCTTGTCTACGGCGCTCTGCTTTTTTCCTTTGTTAATGTTGGTTCTGCCTTGGCTTTAATATTGTTTTTAAGAGCTAGAAAATCAAAGGTGGAGAAATTCTTTGCTGGTCTAGTGATTCTAGCTCTGCTAAATCTAGCGTTACTAGCTCAAGAGGATAAGATTTCGTTCTTTTTATCCCAAATAGTTTTTGTTACAGCGCGAGGATCTCAGTAGTGGTAGAGGTGCTAGAGCAGCGAATTGTTGTAGGCATTTCAGGTGCCTCAGGGTCTGTTATTGCTCAAAGGCTCATTGAAGTTCTTCAGAGCAAAGTACGTCGTGTCTATGTTGTCGCAACAGAGACTGCAACTTCAGTGGCACGTTTGGAATTAGGTGGTAAAAAAGAATCACTCCTTCTAGAGATTCTTGAAACAAGTCAATGGCGATGCCCGATGAATGTAGTGCGTAAGTTTGCTATTGATAATCTCTTCGCCCCCTTTGCTAGTGGTTCTTCAGTTGCTAGCCAAATGGTTGTTGCTCCCTGTTCGATGGGGACATTGGCCCGAATTTGTCATGGAGTATCGACAAATCTTCTTGAGCGAGCTGCTGACGTTGTTTTGAAGCAAAATCTGCCGTTAGTACTTTGTCCCCGCGAAAGTCCATTCAACGTCATTCATTTAAAAAATATGCTTGAACTGGCGCAACTTGGTGTCAAAATAGTTCCGGCGATCCCTGGTTTTTATCAGCGCCCTGAAACAATCGATGACCTCATCGATTATATCGTCGGCCGATTGTTAGAGGTAATGGGGATTCCCCATGATTTGTATGCTAGGTGGAATGCGAAATTGATTTAGCGCTTGGGGGATTTATGGATTTTGACGAGACTGAAGGAGCTTTTGAGGCTTTCTCAGATGCACAATTGCGCAAGATGGCTTTTGTCTTTACTCTTATGAATCAACCCTGTCTTACTCGGCTCTTTACTCTGATATTACCTAAGCTGGTAAAACTCAAAACACCCATCAATACTGTCATTAAAAAGCTTATGTTTAAGCAGTTTTTTGGTGGCGAGACTCTAAATGACTGTAAAGATACGATTTCTAGCTTAGAGAAATCTGATGTCGGCACGGTCCTTGATTATGCCTGTGAAGGGCAGCAGACTTTGCAGGAATCCAGGCATATTTTTGCTGAGGTAGATCGAAATATTAATTTTATCAGTACATCTATTCTACCGAAGTTTGTGGTTATTAAGGCAAGCGCCATGCTTAGTCCAGATATCCTGGAATGTTTGACCTATCAGCGTGAGCTAACATTAACGCAGAAGCAGCAGTTAGATAGTTTTTTATCAGATATGAAAACGCTTTGTGTGCATGCTAGCAAACAGGATGTTTCTATTTTAATCGATGCTGAAGAAAGCTGGTTGCAGGGTGGGATTGATGCGCTTAGCTTACAACTAATTCAAAAGTATAATACAAAACGAGCTGTTGTTTATATGACACTACAGCTTTATCGTCATGATCGCTTGGCACTGCTCGAAAAATTAACCCGACAGGCCCAGGTAGAGGGCTGGTTTCTTGGTATAAAGCTAGTTCGTGGCGCTTATATGGTGCAAGAGCGGCAGCGTGCTTTGGATATGCATTATCAAAGCCCTATTTATAGCAATAAAAAGGAAACAGATTCAGCTTTTGATCAGGCTATGAGTTTTAGTTTAGATCATAACGACAAAATTTCTCTTTTTATTGGCACTCATAATGAGCAATCGATAAGGCTGGCTATAGATTTGCTTATAGCAAAGAATATAGCCCCTAAGTCATTGATATTCAGCCAACTTTTTGGGATGGGGAATCATCTTACCTTTAATCTTTCGAGGCAGGGATATTTGGCCTATAAATATCTGCCTTATGGACCTTTTTTACAGGCGATCCCTTATCTTTTGCGGCGGGCTCAAGAAAATACAGCTTTAGAGGGGCAAACGAACCGCGAGTTAGTCATGTTGCGTAAGGAATTAGCTCGTAGAAGGCACTGCTCTCTCAAACTTAAGGTATAATTGGGGTTAGGTTTTCAAAAAACATCTTAGTAAGAGTACAGTTATGAAGATACTAAGCTTGATAATCTTGACTTTGGCAGCATATGCCTGTGCTGGTGGTTCTTCGATCCATGAAGAGCATGGGAGTTCCAGCCCAATTAATCATGATGAGGATGTAGCATATAAGCAGGCTTTGATCCGATGTCACAAAACAGGGGGGACACGGATTGTCAAAATTAATAATAAGCTTCGCTGCTTCTAGGTTGCTCAAGAGAGCTACCAGCGATAATTTGAACCCCAGCAAGGAAGAAGGCTTGGGAGAAAACTGCCCAAGAGGTTCTTTGCGAAGTTTCCCTAGGTCCCCCTTGCTTTCAACTGTCGAGGGAGCTTCTAGGTTTCAAACCCATCCTTGCTAAATAGCTTGAAATCAGGTATATCCCCTAAAGTTAACCTCTTCAGGATCTACTAGTGACTAAAGCCGATGCTACCATTACCGAATGGATTACTCAGTTACGAGATGTTGAGATTGCTTTAGGCAATATTCCAAAGCCTAATGCTTGGGATTCTCGTCTTCTCGAAAAATTTGCCCAGGCAAGCTTAGATGGGACAAGACCTATAAGCGATTCAGTGGCGGATCATTTGTTTTTGAAGATAAGCTTTGCGCTTAAAAAACAGGGGCATAGCACTTCAGAAATAGCTGCTATGATCAATGCTGTTGTTTTCTATAAAGGTGGTCCCAGCTATTGCGATGCATCTGAAGTGGAAGACGCTCTTGGCGATGCTAAATAAACCTGCATTAACTATAGCTTTTATTGACTCAGGTGTCGGAGGTCTGACAATCCTTGACGAAGTAGTCAAGCTATTACCCTATGAAAACTTTATCTATCTTGCTGATTATTGCGGTTTTCCTTATGGCCAGAAGAACCAAAAGGAGCTTTTAACAAGGCTAGAAACAGTTGCTCAGTTTCTTATGAGCCATAAAATCGATATATTAGTTATTGCATGCAATACAGCAAGTACGACCTTTCTCGCCCATTTGCGGCAGCAATTTGGCATTCCTATTGTTGGTGTTATCCCTCCAATCAAGCTTGCAGCAAAACTTTCCAAGACTAAGGTGATCGGTATTCTTGGAACCAGCACTACTGTTAAGACTGCCTATACACAAAAGTTAATTGACGATTTTGCCCAAGGATGCCAGGTCGTTTCAGTCGGTAGTCCCTCTCTTGTTGAAGCTGCTGAACGTAAGCTGCAGGGGCTTTCAATAGACCTGTCAGCTATTGCTGCTCAATTAGAGCCTTTTCGTCAGGCTAAAAATTTAGACACAGTAGCCCTATCTTGCACTCATTTTCCTCATCTTATTGAAGAATTTCGTCAGCTTGGCTTTAATTACATCAATTTTGTTTCCCCGGCAGAAGGTGTTGCTAGGCAGACTGCACTTGTGGCAAAAGCCCATCGAGCAACTCATAGCCAAGACAAGCCCAGTGTAATGAAAGCATTTTGTACTAAAAATATCTCCTTCACCAAGGAAAGGGTGGCAGAAATCACTCTTTTTTATGAAAAACGATCTATGATTGTGGAGTGGGTCTCACTCTGAGACAAATTTCAGCCGAAGAGAGTTTTGAATTCTTTTATTTTTGGAAGGCCAGTGAGTAAGGTTTGTAATAAAAACCTACTGAGTCGACGGCAGTTCTTTTCAGGAACTTTATTGGGCCTTTTTTTTGCTTGTAAGACTGGACGAATTGACCGCAAGCTGAGCACAGCAGTCGGGCCTGGTAGTCAAGACGATAATGGATCTGGCACTGGCGGTCAAACAGGCTGCACTGCATCTCAATATAATTACAACATCAAAGATGTGCTAGCTGATGGTAGCCAGGTAGCGCAAGGGGTAAGTCTTAACTTAAAACCAGAAATTATTTTCTATGGCAATGCTCAGTCTGCAATGATGGTGATTGATTTACCTGACTATAGTTATTTTGCAAAAACTCTCCAGCTTATCACGGTATTTCGTCCTTCTGGTGATCCGATTTGCGAAAAGAGAATTGAAAGCGCCTCTGATATTAATTCTACCAATTACATAAGACCTATTGTTTTTGATAATATCAGTCTAAAAAATGATAAAAAGTTAACACTACTTTTTAAAGAAGGAGTTAGTAACGGAGTAAAGTACTCACGCTATGACATGGAAGTGCAAGTTGCTTTTACCGATACCTTTATGGGCAAGCCGGTAAGAAGCGCTAATGATCCACTGGTGAGCGCTTATCGTGGTTATCCAAACTTTAAGCTCGATAAAGATAATTCACTGCCTCGTAGTATTGATAATGTCATCTCTTTAGATGGTACAGCTCGCTATAGCCCAGCAATAGGTCTTAATAAATGTATTCTTGCAGATATGATGAATAGGCCATTAAGAGTAAGCGATGGCGCTCTTTTTAAGGATATTGGCGATATCAATCAATTTATCTGCTATCAAAAAGTGAATGATGGGGATTTTTATGTACGAACGTTTGTTCGCGTATTTTAGCTATCGTCATCTTGTCAGGCGTCATTTTTTAAAACTATCGGTAGCTTTAACAGGGCTAGTAGCTTTCTTTCGATCTTCATATATCCTTGGAGCAGTCGATAGCGGTAGCTCGGGTACCAGCGGTAGCTCGGGTACCAGCGGTAGCTCCGGAGGCGATGCAGGCTCTAGTGGTACTTCAGGTGGTACCGGTGCAGGAACAAATCAAAGCTGTACCTCAGCTAAACTTTTAACTCAGTGGCAAGATCTGTTGCAAGCTGATGTGCCTATATTGATATGGACTGATGGTCTGCATAATAGCAATCAGACAGCAAAGAGAGCTAATGTCGCTGTACTTATTCAGTGTGAACAAGCTGTGCAGGCTTTTATTAATATTGTTTATCTTGTTGTGCAAAATGGTACTGATGTAACAAGTCTGGGCTTTCGTTACTTTGACGCTTCTGATCGCATGAGCAATAAGGGCTTACCGTATATCATCTTTAACAACGTCAATTTGACAGGCTCTGGCGCCTATTCCATCATTTATTCGGTGCGTATGCCTCAGCGGGATGTGGGTTACATCTATACTCTGACAGATGCAGATATTAATCGAACCAGAGTCAATAACCCTTTGGTTTTCGGTGCAACTATTAATCAAGATATCTATGATGCACAGAACAAGGGAATAATTTCAACTTTGATTGAATATAGCGATTCTATTACGAAGGTTGAAGATCTCTATCAATTTCAAGTCCGCTGCCGCTTCCTTCAGTATGATGGCTCCGACAGTTTTTCTCTGCAAGTCGATTTTATTAAACCAGATGTGTTGCAAAGCCCTACTTACTATAATCGTTATTTTTTTGTAACGGACCCAGTTGGCAGGATCTTAGCAGTTCAAAAACGAGACGGTCCTTCAAACAAAGAATCAAAGATTGTTCTTGAAGCCCTTAAAGAGAGCGAAAGGGTAATCTGGAGAATTACTCCAGATCAGGTAGCTCGCCTTAGTGATTGTCCTTATGTCATGGTTTTTGTTGAATATTATGGCAGTTCGACGGCAGGTCGTGGGCTTGGAAGGACCATAGTTTATTTACGCTAGCAACTAAAGTCCTCTTTTTAGTTGCCGATGAGTTTTTTGGAAACTAACTGCGGTCTTTTGGGGGTTGTGACATGTGTATGCGAGCATCCAGCTGGATTATCTGCCTGGCGTCAGTCCTGGCCTTTCTTGGCTGTAAGACTAGCGAAAAAAAAGAAGTACAAAATCCTAATAGTTCCGTTTCAGGTCTGTTTAAAGGGGGGGCAGCTATCATCCCAACGCCATCTGAAATTAAAGCAGGCTATATTCCACCAAAAAACGTAACTAGTAAACCTTCTCGTATGCCAGTTACAGATGGCGGGGGAATTTACGGTTTGACTGAGCGTGCGCAAACAACTAGTGGCATTGAAGGTATTCAGCTGCAATGTTATAACCGAAGCAATCAAGCTATTGGTAAAGACTGGTTTCTTTATGCAGAGCTTTATTCTGACGGGAAGCTGATCAAGGACTATACAGCCAAAGAAATGGCTGGCTGCGACTCGATGCAAGTTACACTCAAGAATATAGACCGCAAGAAAAAATATAAGGTTTTTGCTCAGATCTACTACAGGTCTCCAGATTTAAAACAAACTATAGTCTTTTACCAAGGCGAAACAGTTGAGTTTGAGCCTAGTGATGTTGATGTAGAGCTCAAGTTAGCTAAGTTGCAAATGGATCAGAAGGTTAATATCCAAATTGAGCGAACACCAAAAGAAGTTTGTGAGCAAATTCAAAAATACTTTTGGAATGGTAAACGTTGCACAAACGAAGGTCACAATTTGGTATTCCCACATTCTGATTTCTCGGATTATTATAAGTCAGCAAAAGAAGATTTAGGTGCACGAGTGCAAAGCTGCTTGCAGGTTGAAGAAGGAAATAACAGCGCTTTGTTTAAGTGCAAGTGGAAGTCAGCCAATCAGACTTTTATAGTAAAACTACACGGCACCAAGGTAGCAGCTTCTGGTTCTGTTCAAAGTAAAAAATCTTGGTATACAATCCAAACTCTGCAACCAAAATCATCGGCGCAGGCATCAACACCTAAATGTTTGACTGTTTCACATACGAGTGCAGCAGCTACCTATCCAGGTGTTACATTAAAGGAGTGTTTTGCAGAAGGCGATGCTTCTACAAATATTGATGCCAATCAACTCTTTAGACTCGAACCTGTTGTCTCTGGAACTGATGCTGGGTTAGCTAATTCTTTCTTGGTTATTAATGAAGAGGTAAATACAGATACGCCGACTTGCTTATCTGTACCACCAAATAAAACAGATAGGTCTGGTGCCGCGCCGATCAATGACAATGCCAGCGTGTTTATGGCTCCTTGTGCTAGTTCTTCAGCTGACGAAGATACTCGCCAGACACAGTTCATCCGCTTTATGCAAATGAACGATTGATTTGATTATTCGCTAGTTTCTCTATCCATCTACATTGTCTTGACGCAACTGGTTTCCAAAAAAGCCTTCTTGGGAGAAACCAGCTGCGCAGTTTTCTCCCAACCCTCATCCTTGCTGTTGCTAGAATTTAGATGCGTATGTCCTGTCCAAAACGCGAAGGTAGTTGACAGGCTTGCTTTCTCTGATTACGTTCCTGCTAATGAAAGTCAATTGAATTTAAGAAATTGAGAGATTGATGATGTGCAGGCTAGTTAAGTCTTTAACAATCGCTATGAGTTTAAGTTGTATGCAAGCCGCGTTAGCAAGCGATGAGAGTAGTTTGAAGCGCGTTAAGTTTAAAATAGAAAATCAGTTGAATCAAAAACAGCCTGAGCTTGGTACTCAAGTTCCTGAAGAGATTAAATTCTACGTTGGCGACAACAAGGCGCAAGCATTTGCAAGAGACATTTTCAAACCTGATAGCACTGTGCTTGTTTTTGTAATGTCGGGCGCTTTTACCCCAACATGTACGGGAAAGCATTTGTCTGGAGTTGCTGCCAAAATCGACGCATTGAAAAAATATGTAGATACAGTGGCCGTTGTTACTAGAGACAGCATCGATGTCGTCAATGCATGGTTAAATGCCGCCCCTAGCGGGAGGGGAGCGGAGATACTGGGGATTTCAGACTTTACTGCGAATTTCATGGATTTTCTTGGCATCTTGCATAAGCCGCAGGTTCAAGGAGCGCTGTTTTCTAATCATCGTCTCGGTGTTTTTCCTAAGCGAACAGTTGCGATTGTTAAAAACGGTGCCTTAGTTTACATGGAGGTTGAAGAACCTGGCGCTTGCCTGCTAACTGAGGCTGAAACAGTTTTGGGGCTGTTAGAGAAGGAGCCGAGCTTGCAGAAAGCCAAGCTATAGAGACTTTTCAGCTAGCTTGCCAGGCATAGTTTTATGCTAGAGTTGATTTGCGGCTTGTAAGCGAGTTATTACCAGCGCTAAAGATATCTTTTACGTTAGTAATAATGATGTGGGCGTTAGGATCCTTGCTTGCTACGACATTTTGAATCCCGTTTATTTGCAGCCTTTCTGCTACTAAAAATAATATTTCTTTCGTTTGTTGAGAATAACCTCCTCGGCCATTGATGACAGTAAGGCCGAGGCCAAGCTCATGAAGCAGAGCGTGGGCGATTTCTTGAGGCTTTTCTGAAAAGATCTGTACGCACTTTGAATCCTCTAAGCCGCGGATTGTCATATCCATGACTCGTGAGGCAATGAGATAGGTAATGAGTGATTGTAGGGCTGGTTGCCATTCATGAAAAATATAGCCGTAGATAGAGAAGATAACAGCATTGCAACCTAAGACTACGCTGCCAACCGTGAAGCCAGATTTTTTGTTGATCAAAAGGCCCACTAGTTCTGTGCCGTCAAGACAGCCTCCTGCTTTGATAACAGTCCCTGCGCCAATGCCTAAGAGGATACCCCCTATGACCACAATCTCTAGTTTGTCTCCCACATAACGGTGAAGAATACCTAGATCAGAGTATTCAGAGATCCAGCCTAGGGTGCCAAATATCACCAAGGATGTTGCCATTTTGATAAGCAGCATGCGAGAGACTTGTAATTTGGCCAGGATCAAAAAGGGTAAACTTAAGATCAGGACCAATAGATAAGTCCATTGCTGCCCTATCAAACGACCAATCATGATCGCAACGCCAATCACGCCGCCGTCGATGATACGATTTGGTATTAAAAACACTTCCAGTGCATAGAGCACTAAAAAACATCCAGCCGTGAGCTGAAATAAGTTAAGAAGTGCCGGTATCAAGGATCGCGAAGGGGTAGTTTGTCTCATTGCTATTACCAAAAAAAAGTGCAAGATTGTTTAATAACCTGCTTAGGGGTCAAAATTAAAGGGGTATTTTGTGAAAAAGTTATCTTTTGTTTTGTTTCTCACTGCCCTCTCGGGCTGTGTTACTGGGGGGAAGTACTTTGTCTCAGAGACTAAGTGGTTAAATAAGGGCTCAACCGAGCAAAAGGATGCGCGGTTGGTGCTAGGCGACCCTGTTTCAGTTGGTGATTCTAGTGGGGTAAAGACTTGGACTTATAGTTACTATACTTATGGCCTCTTTGAGGGGCTTAAGCGTAAGGAGCTAAAGATTTACTGGGACGATAATAAGAAAGTGAAAAGCTATCAGTTTGACTCTTCTTTCCCGCAGGATATGGCGCCCTGACACTCAAAAGTCTCCTGATGACGCTACCAACCTCCACCTTTGCTTTGTAGCCTTGCTAAAAGCTAGGCAACTACAAAATGGCCTGGGATTGAGGCTGTATTTGTTTCGTAGACTTCAAACTTTTTTTCGCTCGCCTTGATTTTCTCGTTAAGGGCGCTTTGAGCATCTTCTAACGTTGTGTACCAATAGTTGGAGTGCCATCGCCAAACTCCAGCTCCGTTCCAGTCGGGATTCTCGTACCAAGTGCGTAAGGCATAGGCAGGGGCGGTACCGTTAGAGCGAAGGAGCTGCTCAACTTTTTCTTTGCGCCAGCCGCTAAGTCGACGTTCAGCACCCTTTTGAGTAAGTCCGCGGGTGAGTTTTACAACGCCAGATTCCAGATCATGTTCTTGCATGACCCACTCGGTGCCTTGCAAAAAAATTTGTGACGTGATTTCGCAGATTTTCTCTGCTTGTTGTTTGGTTAAATTTGTCATTTCCTGCTCACTGAAGAACTATTTAACAATTACTTAGTAACAATTTTTCAGCGTTAAAGCTCTGATAGGAGAGGATTTATGAGACTTTCATCAAATTTTGTCAACTTTTTTTAGTGAGCGGACAAGATGATCTGGTTGGATTTTTAACACAGAGTGAAAGTTTTGGTTAATTTTAGATCAAGTTGATTTAAGCAATTGATATTATGGTGAAATATCTTGTGTGCAAACAATGTTTTCCTTGAAAGTAAACCAGCTATCTTTGCAAGAATAAACCTCACGCTGGAGACAACCACTGACGACATAGCGGCCTTTACCCAAAGGTGACACTTTGATATCTGTCTGGTCACAATCAAAGTCAAATGAAGCTTGATTTAATATGAGCTGTTGGGTGTAGGGTGTCCCTCCCATACAACTAGTTAACATCACCAGGATGAGAAAAAAAGAATATCGATTCATTTGGGCCCTCAAAAAACCTAAGTAGACTTTAATCCTTATCTTATCATAGATTGGATAAGGGAATACAATTTAAGGAACTTATATGGATTATTTTAACTGGAACATTAGCCCAGAAATTGTTCATCTTTACGGCAAGCTTGCCTTGCGCTGGTATAGTTTGTTTTTTCTTGCAGGGATCTTGCTTGGGCACCATCTTTTTCTAAAAATGTGTGAAAAGGAAGGTAAACCGACTGAGGCACGTGATCCTCTTCTGTATTATATAGTAATAGGTACTATTGTTGGGGCACGCCTTGCTCACTGCTTCTTTTATGATCCAGTTTATACCTTTAGTAACCCTCTTCACATTTTCATGGTCTGGGAAGGCGGGCTTGCTTCTCATGGTGGATTCCTTGGGTTGTTTATAGCGCTCATTTTCTTTGCCCGTACCCATAAAGAGTATCCATTTATGTGGATGGTCGATCGAGGGGCTATTTTAGCGCTGATGGCAGGTGGCTTTATTCGCCTCGGTAATTTTTTCAATTCAGAAATTATAGGTAAACCAGCGCTTGTACCTTGGGCTATTATTTTTCAGAGGATAGATACTGTACCGCGTCATCCAGCCCAACTTTATGAGGCCTTAACTTATTTTTTAATTAGTTTTTTGGTCTATCGCTACTATCTTTATTGCGACCGCAAGGTTATGCCTGGTCGGTTATTGGGGATCATTCTGGTGTTAGGCTTTTCAGCACGCTTTATTTTAGAGAATTTTAAGGAAAATCAAGTTTCTTTTGAAGACACGATGTTTTTCAACATGGGGCAATGGCTCAGCTTTCCTTTCATTCTCCTAGGTTTAGGTTTGATCTTTGGTCTGCATAAAAAACTGAGTAAAACTTTAGCCTAGTCTTCAAAGGTCTTATTATGTCAAAAATTCTTGTCGTCGATGATTCGATGACAATACGAGAGATGCTTCGGGAGGTATTGGAAGGCCATGGTTTTAGCTCGATATTTGAGGCAGGTGATGGACAAGAGGCAATAGATATTTTTAGACGAGAAAAGGATATTGGTTTTATTATTACAGACTGTCATATGCCGATTATCAACGGTTATATGATGTGTGAAGTGATATGTAGCCTGAATAATGGCTCGCTACCACCTATGCTTATTATAACAGCAGAAGCTGATATTAAAATCAGAGAAAAGTTTAAGAAACTAGGTGTCATTGGCTGGATCATGAAGCCTATTGATAAAGCAATCCTAGGTCCTCTTCTAGCTGATTTGGTTCATCAACGCATTAAGTAGTTAAGCCTGAAAAAGAATTATCAACATAACGTAGAAAGCAAAATAAACCCGGATGCATTTCACATGCAGGGCAATCAGGAAGCAAAGCACGAACTTGTTCCCACATTAGGATCCTTTTAGTATATTGCTGGACATAAACTATTGTCGAAAGGGTTCTTCATGTCCAAGCCCAAGGTGCTTTCTGGCATTCAGCCTACCTCTGTCCCTCATATTGGTAATTATTTGGGCGCCTTGCGTAATTGGCAAAAGATGCAAGAGGATTATGAGTGCTATTTCATGTTGGTAGATTTGCATGCCATTACCGTTAAACAGGACCCTAAAGCGCTCTATAAAAATACTCTTGAATCCATTGCCTATTTTCTTGGGTGTGGGTTAGATCCTTCTAAATCTGTTTTGTTTTTACAATCACACGTGCCTCAGCATGCTGAACTTGGTTGGGTGTTGACCTGTTTTGCACATATGGGTGAACTTAGCCGTATGACGCAGTACAAAGACAAAACGAAGAAATATACTAAAGATATTCCAGCAGGCCTTTTTTCTTATCCTACTTTGATGGCAGCCGATATTCTTCTCTATCAGGCTAACTTTGTGCCTGTCGGACAAGATCAAAAGCAACATTTAGAGTTAGCAAGAAACTTAGCTGCTCGCTTTAACAATCGCTTTGATAGTCAGATCTTTAAGGTGCCTGATCCTTTTATCGAAGCGACTGGAGCAAAGATTATGGATTTGCAAAATCCAGAGGCTAAGATGAGTAAGTCTGCAGAGAATCCTAAAGGTGTTATCTTTTTGAATGAAAGCGACAAGGATATCGAGAAAAAAATTAAGAGTGCGGCGACAGATTCTGGCTCTGAGATTCGTGATATGGCTAGCCTAAGCCCTGGTTTAAAGAACTTATTTGAGATTCAAATCTGTTTTACGGGCAAGAGCCTAGAGGAGACCTTTTTGGCTTATGAAGGTAAGCAGTATGGGTATTTGAAGAAGGATACTGCAGAAATTGCTGTTTCTTCTTTGCGACCCATTCGTGAAAAGGCGCAAGCAATGCTAGCTGACCCTAGGGAATTAATGAGTATGCTGCATACCAATGCTTTAAAAGCAAGAGAGGCCGCGGCAAAAACGATTAAGCAAGTGTATGACGCTCTTGGTCTTGTCCCTTTTTAGCACACTATTCCCCGGGTTTAGGGGCTTAGCCATACAATTGCGGTAGTTTCTAGCAAGTTTTTTAAGAGCTAGTTTGTAAGAGCAGCCTGGC
>CALBMD010000087.1 GCA_937896265.1 uncultured Pseudomonadota bacterium | reverse complement strand
GTTGAATTTTGATGATTAAAATTTTCTGAGTTTTTAATGATAAAAGGAAGTAAACCATGCAATCTTAAATGACCAGCAATGTAAGCGACAGCACCACGATCTTTTTTATCCTCCGAAGTCAAAAATAGATCTAAAAATTTTTGTGCCTTGGCTTTGTATTTAGAATAAGGATAAAGATGTTTGATAGCATTAAAAATCACTCGCCTTGAATACCTAAGATCAAGAAAGGATGAAGTTAAATCCAGAAGATAACGATCATGATACTTTTCGCCCAACAAACCAACGATCTCAACTAAATTAGCAAGCACTCGATCATCCACATTGTCTTTATCTTTGATATTTGAATAAATTTTATAGATGCTCAAAATAGAAAGAGTTTTATCCCGCGTTGAAACAAGCTCAATAAGCCGACGCTTCATTGTTCCTAAAGAAAGATCATTTCGTATGAGATCTTCATATGTTCTGGTAAGAAATAAATCTACTTCATAGTCTTCGAATTTCAATAATGCAGCAATACATTCAAGTTTAATATCTTCTCTATCGCTACTGTCATAAGAACGCATGATAGGCTGAATATTTTCATTATTCCCCATTTCACCCAATGCATAGATAATTGCCTTTGCAATCACAGGACGAGGTTTTCTCCCCAAAAAAGCAAGTAGAGCATAGTTGTGAGCAGAGCTCCTTGAGTTAGCTAAAGAATAGAAAGCACTTAAACAATCATCAACATTATGCGTTGCTATATTAGCAATATGAAAATCTGTGAGACGCATAAACAAAAGATTTAAGACCCAAATTCCTGCAAAAGCAGCAACAAATGAGGCTAACCACACGAAGGATTGAGAAAGATAGCTAATACCTATAAAAGTCACAAGAGAGACTAAACCATAGGCGAGTCCATTGGCTCGATTTTCAACAAAAGTTTTGACAACTAAACGTATGCGACTAGGAATTGAGGCATCAAGCAACTTTCTCGAGATGTTAAGCCAAGAGTTTTCAGTAACTCTCCTGACAACACTTGAAGTCACAAGCGCCAAAGCAGGCGAATAAAGTATGAGAAAGCCAAATGATAAAGCCTGACCTATTAGATAAATTCGAAATCCTTGCATCCAATTTGCTTGTTTGCGATGAGCCCATGAGCCTTTCAAAAGAACTAAGAGTACCAATGTAGTCTCTACAATAGAAAGTAGAGAGAAAATCACAGAAGACTCTGTCTCATGCTGGTTTTTTAAGTCAATAATACCTTTAAATGTTGCATAGATCTGAATATTTTTTGTAAAAAATACCAATACGCTTAAAACAAGAAGCAAGTCAATAAAAGGGAAATACCTAATTTTTCCTGGATCTACGTGCTCATTTCGATCATACCAACGCATATTACTTGGATTAAAAAGAAGTAGAAGAAGCAGAAGTACAAAGGGTATAGTTTTTGCTGCAAATGCTAAAATAGGTTCTGATACAGCATAAGCAGCGACAATAGCCGCAATGAGATAACCAATCTCTATAGAAAATGTCGTCCTAGCTGAAATATTCGGGTTCTTTAATAAAGAACCCTTAGTGCCAATATAATTATGGATACCAATTTCAGTAATCATTAAAGCTAAATTGCTCAAAAGAAAGATTACTGAGGAAAAGAGAGCTTGGTTTTGAAAAGCTCCTTTTGGCAAGTTCATAGAAACAACAGTAAGAGTACCAATGAGGATTGAGATCGTAAAATAAAGCTGCTGGCTTCTTTGTATAAATCGCTCAAATCCAGCAACAAAAGCAAAAAACAAGACGCTCTGCGCTAACATTAAATAAGGAAAATAATTTAAACTTAGAAAATCGGCGATTTTAACGATAGATACCAGTTTTAGGGCAAAACGCACAGCGCCCCAATTTAACCCTACCCAATAAAGATAAAGGTCAGAGCCCCTAAAATAGTCGTTATAGCTCTTCATACTTATCTTTTCGGTTATATTTCTCAAAGACTAAGCACCTACTAATTCTGAGAAGAAACG
The DNA here is from genome assembly GCA_937896265.1 of uncultured Pseudomonadota bacterium. GTDB lineage: Bacteria > Bdellovibrionota_B > Oligoflexia > Oligoflexales > Bog-1112 > CALBMD01. The sequence continues at coordinate 16,226 of CALBMD010000087.1, read as the reverse complement.
ATCTGATGACGCTTATCAGCGATAAAATGATTCATAAATCTCTGATAGTATAAAGAAAAATCAGAGGATTCTTGTTTTTTACCTAATACATCCAGCAGGTAAATAGCTGTTTCAGCAGTACAGACTCGCGATTCAATTTGGTTCTTGCGCAAGAGATAAGTTGACGATTTTTTGATATTAAGTTCAATTCTAGGCAAGCGCACAAGCCAATCGCTTTTACGAACCATTTTCGAAGCTTGCTGCCAAGTAGCATCAATAATAATAAAAAGCTCTGGCTTATCTGTTATAGGTTCAGCATTTAAATCATGACGAAAAGTCCCTGGATATACTAACCAAGGTCGAACCTTACCCTCTGTAATCTTTTGCATTAAAGGAAGCGGTGGATTTAAACGACTCCAAATGTAAGATGTTACTGGAGTTAAAGCCTCGGTAATGAGGCGGCCAGTATTAGTCTGTCGATTGATCTCTTTAGGATGAAAAAGGACGACAAATTCAAATGGCGTCTGAATCTTAGGCCGAAAAGCGCAGATGCAATTTATCTGACTCAGATGACAAGTTATGCATTTAATGGAAAAATCAAAAGAGGGCACCTAGAATCCTTTTAATGAGCTACTAAAATAAGGCAGTATAGTAGTATGACTATTCTAGGTGGTCAATGCGAACGCTTAAACAGCCGGGGCTACCGCATCTTAATTTCTGCGCGGTTTTCTCCCAAATCCTCATCTTGCTGTTGCTAGAGTTTAGATGCGGTAGCCCTGCTTAAACAGCTAATACTTACTCTAAAATAAAAGCTGGGACTGCTATAGTCAGCGCTTGCTGCCGCTTATCAAGAGAGATTTGCGCTCTTGCACTTAAATTAGACAGAGCGTTTTCATCTGCACTATTACCAATTAAATCCTCTCTCGCTCTATTAGCTGACAGGTTATTCTTCTTCCAACAGGCTGCATTTAACAGCAAGGTTAGAATTAATAGGGTTTTCATCATGGTTTCCTCCGTTAACTGCTTGGCGTCTATAGAAATAAGCTACTCTGCTTTTTGAGGATCCATAGACTTTCGAACTCCAGATGCATCAACACTGCCCTTTTCATCACAACTTTTTTTCTCAGATGCAAAAAGAGCCAAATTATATTCTAAGTCCTTTAAAAGGACTGAGCAGGGGGGAGGAGCATTTACATATTTTTTTGTTTTTTCATCCATAGCAATTTTCATCTTCATTCCATCACCTAAGGATCCCATTTCAGGTCTGCTTGCTGCAACTTCTGGGGAAGAATTAATTAAACCTCCCAACTCAATCATCTCATCAGCTCTTTCACGCGGACGAAAACCTCTTGCCAATTCGGCTGCTGTTAGCTTGCCATCATCAGCCACACTAATAGACTTCAATACAACCGCATCCTTAAGGGCCATATAAAAAAAACTCAGCTGCGCTTCAACATTTTTTACCTGCACTGCTTCAATATTTAAATGCGGAAGACACATTCCTGCAAGAGATTGCATCTCTCGCCTCTTCTCTTCTACTTGTGTTGCTTTTACCTCATCATCCGCACATTCATATGCTATTGGCTTAATTTTATTGACCCGCCAAGCAAAACTAGCACCAGCTATACAAGCTAAAGCGGCTGAATAAGAGCCATCAGCATTGAAATTCACAGACTCAACACTACATTCTTGATAATTAGCGCCATTTACTATGAATGGGTTAAGCAAAGAAATTCCAACTATCGCATTAAGAAAGGTTCTGGCCATAATATTCTCCCTAGTTATTCAAGCCTTTTCTGTTTTTCGGAAGAAAAAGTGTGAACTTAAGAGAGTCTTGATATCTTCAGACTAAAAGAGGAAGAGAAATAAAATCCTAGCCAGCACTACGGATTTCAGGGATTTTTAGCTTTTGGCCAACATAAATGCGATTATTTTTAAGAGAGTTAATCTTTCGTAAGATTTTTGCTGCAGTAGAAAATCTTCTAGCTACACTGTAAAGAGTGTCTCCTCTTTTAATATGATAAAATCTCTGCGCTTCAGATCCTACTTGGAGCTGTTTGGCAAGCTGTCGATTAGGTTTCAAAGCTAATAACTCCTCTTTATCTAAGGATATATTGCGAGGAAACCAAATAGGAGCTCGGTTTTGGAAAGGACTTGTCATGCTACGTAGAAGATGTGGATTCAAGGAGCGCAGCACTTTTAAATCAATCTTACTTACTTTTGCAACCTCACTAAGACTTATTGGCGAGGGAACTTCAATGGAAACAAGATCTAATTCCTCGCTTTTATTAAGATTAATATTGTAAAACTTAGGATTAGAGCTAATAATCATAGCAGCCAAAAATTTAGGTACGTACTCTCTTGTTTCTGGCGGTAGAGCTTTAAGTCGACATAATTCCCAAAAATCTCTTGTCCCATAATTTAAAATCGCGTTCATAACACGAGATTCTCCAGAATTATAAGCGGCAAGACTTAAGAACCAAGAATTAAATACTTTATGCAAAGCTCCAAGATAACGAGCTGCCGCTTCTGTAGAACGAATTGGGTCACTGCGCTCATCAACATACCGATTAATTTTTAAACCAAAACGTCTACCAGTCCCTCGAATAAACTGCCAAGGCCCTACAGCTCCAGCATGAGAAGATGCTGTAAGACGAAATCCACTTTCAATCAATGCAACATAAAATAAATTGGCAGGTAAACCATTAACCTCAAGTATCTTCTCTATACTTGCTCGATATATTTGCCCTCGATTAAGAAACCGGGTAAATCGTTCTTTATCCTGGCGAGTAAAATAGCGAATCCAATTTTGGACAGATTCTCTTTCGGCGATAAGTTTAAGATCTGCCATCTGATCAGCTTCTTGGCTTAAAAATGGCTCTGGATTTAAAGATATATTTTGTGGTGGTAGAGATTCATTTACTAGCTCTTTTTTGCTAAACAGAAGATCTTCTTCTTGACTGCTTTGATCTTTTGTGTGACCAATACACCCAACAAAAGCAAGAGCAATCCATAGCAAAAGAGCTTTTTTGATCAAATATTTTTTCCTTGTGATTACTTCCCCTCATTATACCTTGATTTTGGATAACAGAGAAATTTTGTGGTGAGATAATGAAAGAATAACAAAATATTTGCCAATTGTGTCAGGAGGAGAGGATAGAGCAAGCAAGCTTTTACCTACCTGCTTACTCAGTTTTTAGGGCCCTTAGCTTTTGGGAGCTGGCTCTATCGGAGCTGGCTCTACCGGAGCTGGCTCTACCGGAGCTGGAGCTGGTTCTACCGAAACTGGCTCTACCGGAGTTGGCGCTTTTTTATCAGAAGGCACTTGATCCAAGGCGTTAGCAGGCTGGCAAGCACACGCTAAGGTTACTTCCGGTGTTGCTACTTCCTCTGTTCCACGCTCTACTCGGAAAGAAAACTTGCGGTCTTTCATCAACTTCTTCTTAATTAATTTTTTGAACTCATCAGCAGAGCTAAAACGATGGTTAATTCCTTTGCCATTAAAGCGGCGGATTTTATCACCTTCTTTTATACCCATTTGATCAAGCAAAGAACCAGCAGGTACTTTACCAACTAATATCAATTTGTATTTGTGATGATATCTAAAAGGATGTTTCCAGCTTGGTCCACCGCGATCAAAGATAACTAATTTAACATCCATAGCATCAACTTCTTTAAAATTTTCAGCTAAAAGCTGTTTATCAGCCGGGCAATTATCACTTGAAGAATCAGAAGAGCTATCTACTGGTGGTGCATTTTTTGCAATTTCTACACCCTCGCATCCTTTAACGATAGGATTACCTTGTTCGTTTTTTTCTTGCTCAAATCGGCATAGATCACTGTTATGGATACCACCTCCGCCGTTTTTAACTTTTTCCATGGAAGGGTTGCAAGCTTCCAACTTTGTGGCAAGTACTGGTGCACAAATTTCCTTTTCAGAGGTGTATTTTGCCAAATCTGAACAGCTTAGAGCTTGGCGATTGACATTCACTGAAACAGACCATTTTTCCATCACTTGGCAAGATTGTTTAAACGCCTCATTTGATATTGATCCCTCATACATAGCGGTGACTTCACCACCTTTGAGGCTAAGCATTGCATCTATAACGGTTAAGTTATCAAAACTTTGAACGCGCTCCCCAGCTTTACGCCAAAAAGTTTTTTTTGCTTTACAGCTAAGGTCCGTTTTAAATTCCAAAGCCTGACGTTTACCATCACTAAGAGTTTCATTACATTTTTGCTTTAGTTGATCAAAAGAAAGATTCTGTTGCTCATTAGCAAAAGAAAAAGCGGTGATTTGAGAAGCCGCTAACACAGCTAAAATTTTTATCTTCATATTAATTCCTATTAAAAAAGTGATTGTTTGCTCTCTATCTCTATTTATAGATACGCATCACAGGTGCTAGAACGACCAACTTCTTGAACCATACAAAGAGTATCTGGTCCCTTTGATGTCGAAGACTCAGAACTAGATTCCTTATTATCTTTACAGTATTGACTAGCCTTGGCTTCACACAATGATTGAATTTTTTCAGCTGTTAAATCATCGCAGCTAGAAATTTTAACAACTAATTTAGGAGATGACACAACATTTTTGATCAAATCATGACACACACCGCTTTGAGCAGCTGAAGTCATGTTAAATGACATAGGCGCTGTTCCCCATCTCCCATCTTTTCCAGAAGCTGTAGCCATCAAGATATAGCCTGTATCAAGGCTAGCTTGCGAAGGAACAGCCTTCCACTCTGTAAATTTTGCACTGCATTTTAACTCTAAGTTAAGATCTTGCACCTGACCTCGTTGTTTCATTGTTTCACAGCTTATCTTAAAATCTTGCAGTGTTTTTGTTTCCGCAAAGCTTGTACTAACAGGCGCTGCGGCGATAGCAACAGCTATCATTCCTTTTCTAAGGTTCATAAATTTCCTCCAAACTTTTGTAATGTTGCTTTCTGAGATCACTCTAATTCTCTTCTGAAACAGATTGCAACTCTTAATATTGCAAAAATTTTGTTTTGAAAAAATCCATATGATTATTGAATATTTGATTTGTTGAAGAAGGTTGTTTATTTGAATAAGGAACCAGGAAAGAATCTGGATGCGATTCAAAAGAATCACCCAACCATTGACCAGCTATCACTTTATAATGCCCGTCTGCATTTTTTGTATTTGGATCATAATATAGCCTGTAATCATATATTAATCCCATATAATCATCAGTATTCGTGACATCTTCCCTTTTTTCTCTCCTCTCTTTAACAAAAGTAGGATAAGCCCTGACTAAAAATGCATTTTTAACAATTGGATCTTTAGTTATTTTTACGCGTAAAGAGAAGAGAGATCTATTCCATTTTTGCACACCAGCTACAGTATCTACGACAAAAGGTCTATTTGCTTTTAAATAGATGGTTGCCATCTTGTGGAAAGCTTCTGGTTTAACATCCTGGAAAGTACCATCAGTAGCAGCATTGCCCTCATATGAAATACCGTATTTAGCTACTGGATAGTTCATATAAGCATAAACTTTTAGCCCTTTTTGTTCTTCGATACCAAAAGTGATACCGTTAATCGTGAGCGGCTCTATCGGCTCTTTAGTTAAAATACCAGCAATTGCCAAAGCATCACATCGACCTTCCCAATTTGCAGTTGAAAACCCCTCGAACATTTCTCTTTCTTTTTTGACGATATCTGCCTTGATACCTGACTTTTCTAAAACCTGTTCATATTTTTCTAAAAGCGTATAAATCGACGTATCAGAAAAAGGATACCAGTAACCAGCCCACGGCCTATATGCCTTATAACCTTTAAACCCACCATGTTTTTCTGGATCTGTTTCTCCAACATATAAGGCTCCGTATTCCTTAAAAATCCTATTTACTTCGGCAAGTACTTTTGGATGATAGACGCTGGTAAAATCTGGCCCTCTAAAAGGCACATCTTTTTGTTCATAATCAAATTTTTTTTGAAATCGTTTTGGAGGATGTTTTAAATTTGCTTGCTCTTCAATAAAAATGCTACGAAGCAGCTCATACTTTCTTTCCAGTTCATCTCTCATAGCATCGTCGTTTAGCTCATTTACTTCAGTAAAATAATTGATTTCAAGCTGAATCCTAGCTGATTCAACAAAATGATAATGAGATTTTGCCAGTTGCTGCTTTACTGTGAGATCAGCAATCTTTTGATTAATAGATGGAGAACCACTTATTTTATCTGCCTTATTCTTATGAGAGTATTCACGACAGCCTACAAAGATGATAGCGCAAAGCACTACCAAGTATTTAACTTGGCGCATAGCTTCTCCAATGGAAGTTTGTTTTCTTAAATAGAATAGATTCGAAAAAAAAAGACAAGTTAGAAGAAACTATGGGTTAATGATTAAAAGAAAGAGCTCACTGAATAAATTCGATTATTTGGGTTTAGGTTCGTAGGTTTTTGCATCAAACTTTAGAGGAGCCATTTCAAAAATCTTGTCTCGTTTAAGGACAAAAACTTTAGGTGAAGCAATATCTGGCTGGCCATTAACCATTTTATTTACAGCATAAAATAAGTTGCCAGAAGAATAGCCAACTAGGTCATTGGCTGCAACGATCTTATAGAGAAAAACCTTACCATCCTGCATAATAAGATTTTCAGGCTTAAGAACACCTGGCACTACGAGATCTTTCTTGACACAGTATACTGCTGCACGAGTAACTTCACGGTAGTCACGAAAGGGACTTGTATCATTATCATCAACAAACTGTGGCTTGGCCAAAGTATTTGTAACGACATCCCCTAAACATTCATAGCCATCATCTGGAATAGGCCGCCAAAAACGTACAGAGGAATGCTGCAATAAAAGATCATAACCACTGTTATAAGACATAGTTGCTGGATTAAACGTATAATCAACCAAAAGGCCGCTAGCTCTAAAACCACCATTTGGTACCAAACCACCCATGAAAGTATCACAAACAAAAAACGGCCCCCAATCAAAAGTGATGCTAAACATTGTCTGCTCAAGATGTGCCAGGCGCTGACCGCAGTCTTTTAAAAACGATTCTTTAGTTTGCCCCACCCGCTGATAGATTGATTGATACTCTTTAGGCGACTTCAAGACATCATCAGCACTATCTGAATAAGGTGATGGTGTGATCATGATCGTATAGTCAGAAGGTCTTGCTTGTTCTCCATAGGCTCTATGTCCAAGATGAACAAAGTCCAAAGGGTAACCTTCTTGATCAAAATCGGGTTGCTCTGGGATCGCCAAAGGCTGATGCACTGTGACTTGCTCTAACTCACCTAGATGGCCTGACCACTTCTTTTTTTCTAGATCAAAATAAATAGCACGATAATAAGAAGTTGGTTTTACCAACAAAGGTTTTTTATAGCCCTCAGGTGCTTGTACAGAGCGCCTAGATACTACATTAAATGTGGTGCCTAAATTGATATTTTTATCTGTTGGACCTTGGCCAATATTAGAAGAATCATATTCATTCCCAGAGCCCCCAGTCCCGCCGCTACTACCTGAATTAGAGTTTTTTTTAATATTTGCGGCAGTTTTTGAACTTCCTGCATTACAGCTCAGAAACACTCCAAAAATGAAGACAAAACATAAGATCTGCATGAGAAGCCCCCTGTGCTAACTTCATCGGATCAAAGAGCTAAAGTTTTAATGCTTTATTTTGCCGCAATCTGCTGACTGTAAACAGTATCTCATTGAATTTTTACTATTTCGGCAGTAAAAATTGAAGTCTTCTATTTAATTCCAAGATGAAAGCGGGGTTTGAAATGTCATATCTAGACTACAAGTTTTTGCATTTTTTAGCCATATTAGCCTTATTTCTGAGTATTGGCGCATTTGTCGGCGAAGGTCTTAAGCTACGCATACGTACTGTTGCCTTTGCTGGACATGGACTAGCTTTAATTTTTATTTTGGTTTCAGGTTTTGGCATGCTTGCTAAAATTGGAATTAAAGGGAATATTCCCAATTTTGTATGGTATAAATTAGCAATTTGGTTTGCTTTAGGCTTTGTACCACCCATCTTACGCAAGCGCTCCTTCCCCCTTGCTTTATTTTCTTTTAGCTTGGGGCTAGGAACGTTGGCCTGCCTTTTCGCAGTCTACAAGGTAGGCTAAAAAACTGTCGCTTCTCCTTTAAACGCTTTGGCATTTTCTAGAAGAGTTACTTTCTCAAGCTTCTTGGGTTTTTGACCTTTTGCTAGAAGAAAAATATTCATAGAAGCCATAGTTTGCGGGCTAAAACCCTTTTTAAAGACAGAGACTAATTGGTCTTTGGATAGCTTCTCAACTTCTTTCGCTATCTGTTCCTTATAACCAAAGCTAGCACCAACGACAAAGGCTTCAAAAGCTAAAGTTTGATGTCTATCACTATAGGTTTTATCAGGCTCCCTCAGCTCCGATGCTACCTGTTTCTTCAACTCTGCGAGTTCTTCTTCTGTCACTTTAGCAAGCTCTACTTGCGCAGATTCAAGCCAATACTGCGATCTCTTAGAGAGCTCAAAGGCATCATAATCTGAGGATTGAATTAAGAAATTCATCCCTAGTGATTTCTCCTCTAAGGCCAGCGCACTGTGCACAATATAACCTAATTGCTGTTTTGTGCGCAGCTCTGTGTAATAGCTAGTTCTCAGCTTAGCACTACCTACTCTTAATGCCGCTTGTAATGCTAAATCCCGCCCGCCAAATTGCACTGTGCTAGCCCAACAATTATTGTTAGAGCCACTATGCCCTATTCGAGCAAAGGATTTGCCTTCACCAAACTTTATACTCTCAACTTTTGGTCGCTCCTCTTTAGCAAGAAGGCTAGGATTTAGAGTCTTCCAGGTCGCAAGGACACCTTCTTCTGCGGCTTCTTTTGAAATGCTACCGTAGGCAATTGCTTCAAAGTACATCTTTTGAAATAATGTAGAGCCAACATAGCACTTGAGGTCGGCTAGACTTATAGGAGTTATCAAGTCTACTTTATGCTCAAGATCATAAAGATCATCGCGATGAATAGCTTGCTTGGTCAGAAGATAACGCAATTCTTCAAAAGCTTGCAGATAAGCATTATCGACGCGAGAATTTTGAATCGAGCGCTTTAACTCTGTTTTTAGTGTTTCAAACCGCGTATCATCAATCGTCAAATCTTTTAATTTTGTTGCTAAACTTGCCATCAAGTCAGGGATATGCTGAGAATATCCGGAGTACTCAAGTAGAATACCTTTATCTGTGCGAGAGACGCTATAATCAAGGCCAGCTAGATTAATATCATATTTCCATTCATTGAGAGCTTCACCAAGAGCCATGACATAAAGAATAGAATGTATTTTATCCTGAGCTGTGTCATTTACAGTTTTTGTTAATAAGTGAATCTGAACCTTAGCTTTGGGTAGACTAAAACGATCATCAAGCTGATACCAAAGAACACCTCTTGCATCATCAATTACTTTCTGAGGATTTGTCTGAGTTGCTGAGGTCAACACCTCAAGCTTATTAGGGACAAAAGGATTCTGTTTTGGTAGATGCAAGGCACTTGAAACTGGAGGATGACTAAGCTTAGCAATACTTGCTTCTGAAAATCTTTGAACAGTATAACTAGTTTGATAATAACGCTCTTTTGCCTCCCCTTTTACATCAGGGCTTAAAAGCATAGCATTCATGCTTTTTGGTGTAATAGCATCGAGGAAAAGACGGAAATCCTTTTCAGAATATTCTTGAATTAAAAGATCGTTTTTATCAATCTCTTCTCCTTTGTAATACTGCATACGCTCAGCATAGCGAGATGCTACACGCATACCCTCACGAGGATCTTTATATACATAGTCGATATCAAGGATTGCCTTTTGCTCATCATAGATATATCTCTTCAGACCCTCGTTTTTTAGGATCTGAACATAAGCAAAGAAAAGATCAAGCACACGATCCTGATGGCTCAAGCCTTTTTCGGTAAGAGATATTTCAAACTCAAACGTCCCAGCATAGCTTGTAGAATCCATCCCTGCTGATAATCCAGTAGCTAAATCCTCTGCTTTTAATTGCGATAAGAGAGAACCAGCACCTTCATAACCAATTAAATGGCAAATAAAAGCATCAGGCTTTGATTTATAATAGTCTGTTCGCGATTTCGTTAGGAACGTTAAACGAAGACGTCTAATATCTTTAATGCTCTGTATATTAATCTGACGAGGCAAATCTTTAGGATCAAAGAGCTGACTATCAAAAGTTAATGGTTGAGCTTGAGTGTTTTTGACAGGGTTAAAATAATTGCTCGCTAATACCTCAAGCTCATCTAGACTTTGCTTAGACATAAGCACAAGATTCATCCGATTAGATGAATAGTACTTTTCATAAAACGAAACCAGTACAGCTCGATCAGCCTTAGCTAATGTTTCGTTGTTACCTGTAGAAAACTTCTGACGCGGGTGTCCTTTTTTGACCATAGAGTTAAGAACTTGCTGCGAACGCCAATAGTCATCTTGCAAATTCTTTTGATGCTCCGAATCAACAGCATTTCTTTCGCGTTCTACATACTCAGGATTTAGCATAGGTGAGACAAAAAATTGAGCAAACCGATCGACAGCCCCCTCGAACCCTTCGTGATTCACTTCAAAGAAATAATTTGTTGACTCACTATTAGTGTAGGCGTTGGACTCCCCTTGAAAGGCGTCAAGATAGCGGTTGTATTCGCTGATATCAGGATATTTTTTAGTGCCTAGAAATAGCATATGCTCCAAAAAATGGGCCAGCCCTGGATGTTCTGTAGGGTCACTTAAAGAGCCAACCTGAACATTCATCGCTGCTGCCGATTTATTTAAATCAGGATCTGAAATCAAAAGCACTCGCATTTGGTTTTTAAGAGTGATTTCTTTGAAAATTCGATGGTCTTTAGCATGCTTTTGGTGGATATCAATCACGGGATTAACTTCTCCTAGGTTGAAAAGAGACGATGAAAAATGACAACTCCAGACCGTGCCGACACAAAGCAATAAAAAACAAGCTTTTCTACCTTTCACGACATCATCCTTTATGGCTCTATTATCGATATGAAGCCATTATTACACAAAGCCTTGGTATTTTTAAGGTAAATCCCTGGAAAAGAGAATTTTACAACTCAAACTGACCAATGATATAATCAGCCAGTAAGTTTGGCCCGATTGAGAAGCCGGAGAACCGATGCTAACATTTAGGGAGCCAAACCACCCGTGGTGAGCAAGCCTTCCCTGTAGAAGGACGCCTAAAACGGCCTGCGTGGCACCCACTTTATCAAAGTGGGTTCTACCGCACCTTCTCGTTGAGAGCCAAACTTACACCCTTTACAACTTAAAGCCGCCTTAGGTGGCTTTTTGTATTTATAGTACAAGGACTATAATGGACGTATCAAAACGCATTTTAAGCTTAAGCCCTTCGGCAACTCTCTCATTAAACACCAAAGCGCGCGAACTTAGTCGGCAAGGCCGCAAAATCATCAACGCTGCGGTTGGAGAACCTAATTTTTCAACCCCTGAGATTATTGTTGAGTCAGCTATTGAGGAACTGCGTAAAGGAAATACTAAATACGGACCTGCTGGTGGTTCTTTAGAACTGCGCACAGCAATCTCCGATAAATTAAAACGAGATAATAATCTTTCATATGACCCCTCTGAGATTTGCGTCGGCTCAGGGGCAAAAGAAGTTTTATTTCATGCTTTTTTAGCCCTGCTAAATGAAGGCGATGAAGTTTTATTGCCCGCCCCTTACTGGGTAAGTTACGAGGAGCAAATAAAAGCTGCTGGGGCCAAGGCTGTTTTGGTACCCCCTCCTAAACCTTTTAAATCACCTTACTTGACACCAGCCGATTTAGAGAAATTAGTAACCGCTAAAACAAAAGCTATTGTTCTTTGCTCACCCCACAACCCTTGTGGCTTTACTCTTAGTAGAGATGAACTAAAAAGCCTTGGCAGCTATCTCGCAAGCAAAGATTGGTGGATTATTTCTGATGAAATTTATGAGTATCTCTCTTTTGATGCGCCTCATGTCTCTATCCTGAACACAACGCCTGAACTAAAAGAAAAAACTCTCTTAATAAACGGCTTGTCAAAAGGCTTCGCCATGACTGGCTGGCGTGTCGGCTATGCAGCGGGCCCAAAAAAAATCATAGATCTTCTTGTTACCCTTCATGGCCATTCATCCACCTGCCTTCCTCCTTTTATTGAGAAAGCAGCGACAAAAGCACTAAATTTTGGCCGATCTCTCATGCAAGAACATCTTGAAACCTTGAAAAAAAGGCGAGACTATGCGTTAAGCCTAGCTAAAGAGATTCCTGATATTGAAGTAATACACCCAAGCGGCGCTTTTTATCTGTTTTTAGACTTGCAAAAGGCGCTAGAGAGAAGCTCGTATCAAGGCAATACCCTCAAATTTTGTGACTATCTCTTAGAAAAGCTGTCATTGGCATGCGTGCCAGGAGAAGCCTTTGGCTTACCAGGCTATGTACGATTTAGCTATGGGATTTGCGAAGAAGATATTAAAGAAGGATTAACAAGCCTAAAGCAAGGCTTAGCCAATCAATCCCTATAACAAGGATCAAGCCATGAAGGCATTAGAAGACGCTATCAAAGCCCTAGAGGTTCAGTTTAAAGAAGAGACAGAGAAAGCACATGACATTCTCACAGGCAGTGGTGTTGAAAGCCTAAGAATCAAGTGGTTAGGTAAAAAAGGGGTTTTGACAGGTCTTTTTACTACATTGGCAAAGGTAGAAAAAGCAGATAAACCAAAAGCTGGTCAACTCATTAATGACCTAAAAGCAACCCTTGAAAACCAAATCAATGTGTTAAAAGAAAAAGCTAGCGATATTGAACTGCAAGCAAAGTTAGAAGAAACATTAGACACCTCCTTACCAGTAGAGCCTCGAGTAGGCGCTCTACACCCCGTAACGCTTATTCAGCAAAAAATCTTAGATGTATTCAAACGATTGGGTTTTAGCGTCTTTGATGGACCTGAAATTGATTTTGATTTCTATAACTTCTCTGCTCTCAATATTTCCGCTGACCATCCGGCGCGAGACATGCAGGCAACATTCTTTTTGCAAGATGAGGGCTCTGTCTTACGTACACAAACATCCAATGTCCAAATCCACTCTATGCTAGCTGGCAAGCCACCGCTAAGGTTAGTCTCGCCAGGTCGCGTTTATAGGGTAGACAACGACGCTACTCATACGCCAATGTTTCATCAACTAGAATGCGTTGTTGTCGATCATGGAATTTCCTTTGCCCACCTAAAGGGCATTATTAGAGCCTTTTTAGAAGAAGTCTTTGGCACACACGCAATTACCCGTTTTCGCCCAAGCTATTTCCCCTTTGTTGAGCCTGGAGCTGAAGTCGACATGCGATGTACCTTTTGCCAAGGCAGTGGCTGTAAAACCTGCAAACAAACAGGATGGCTGGAAATCGGCGGTTGCGGCATGATTCACCCTAATGTCTTTGAATCAGTTCAATATGATAGCGAAGACTACACAGGATTTGCCTTTGGCTTTGGCCTTGATCGCATGGCGATGCTAGCATATGGATTACCTGATTTACGGCAGCTGTTTGAAGGGGAGTCGCAATTTCATGAGCAATTTCCAATTTTTACAAGACTCTAGCATTCACGTTTATTTACCAAGAAAGACAATCTATGAGAATCTCTCGCGAATGGCTTAGTGAATATATCAACGTCGATCAGCTAAATGATCAAGAACTTGCTACAACTTTAACCCAGCTAGGCCTCGAAGTTGAAACAATCGAAGAGGTTCCAGCGCTCCCTGACTCCTTATTAGTCGGTGAAATAACTAGCTGCCTACCGCACCCAGAAGCAGACAAACTTAAGCTATGTCAAGTTGCTATTGGCGAAAATCATAGCCTTCAGATTGTTTGTGGTGCACCTAATGCGCGTGTCGGGTTAAAAGTAGCCGTGGCAACAGTGGGTTGCCAATTAAGTGAGACTCTTCAAATCAAAGCAACAAAAATTCGCGATCATGAATCTTTTGGCATGCTTTGTAGTGAAGATGAGATGGGCCTAATTGATGAAAAGGCAGCAGGAATCCTTGAACTAGATGCTAGTTATCAAGTTGGTCAATTAGCCGAAAAATATTTGCGCCGCAAAGATAGCATCTTTGAACTTAGCATCACCCCAAATCGAGGTGACTGCCTTTCTTATATTGGAATAGCTCGAGATCTAGGAGCAAAAACCAAGAGGCTTGTTCGCCTGCCTTCTCAAAACCGAACTGAGCAGCTTTATACCGCCAAAAAAGATCTACAGCCTTTGAGTATTAAGATCGATGAGCAAGCTGCCTGTAACCGCTTCTGCGCTTTGGCAATCGATGACCTAAAGATAACAACTTCCCCACTTTGGCTTAGGCGACGGCTTCGTACTAGCGGCATGCGATCTATTAATCTTATTGTTGATGTCGCTAATTACGTGATGCTAGAAATGGGTCAGCCTGTCCACACCTACGATCGTGACAAATTAAGCGGTAAAACGATCTATGTTAAAAGTGGTACTATAGGAACAAAAACGACAACTTTAGATGGCATCGAACGCGAAATTCGACCTGAGGATATTCTGATCTGCGACCAGGAAAAAGTAATAGGCCTTGGTGGCGTAATGGGGGGGCAAAATTCAGAAATTACGCCAACCTCAAAGGTCATGGTCCTTGAAGTTGCACATTTTGCTTCAATACAAATCCGCCGCACAGCTAAAAGATTAGCGCTACACAGCGAAGCTTCACATCGTTTTGAGCGCGGGATTGATTGCGATAACATCCACAATGTTGCTATTCGCTATTTAAACCTCCTTGCTAGCGCCCACAAAGAGCTTAAGCTTCCCCCTCCAGGAGTTTTGGGAGAACTTATTGACAACTATCCTAAACCACAAAACGAAAAGAGAATTGCCTTACGCATAGCTAAAGTAAAAAAGACACTAGCTATGCCACAAATGGGTTTAAGTCAATGCCGCGCGCACTTAGAGTCGCTAGGCCTTACAACCCTTGACAGCACCGATGAACGACTTCTTCTTGGCATCCCATCCTATAGACACGACCTTGTCCGGGAAATCGACCTTGTGGAAGAAATTGGCAGACTAGAAGGCTATGACAAAATTCCCTACGAATTGCCAAAAATGGAGATCAGACCTAATAGTGAAGATCCTTTTCATGACTTTATCAACAAGAGTAAGATATTTTTTGCTGCCAGAGGCCTTTTAGAAACAATAACATATCCCTTCCTTGGATCTCATGCCTTTGAGAAGCTCAATATAGGAGCTGAGCATCCTCTTTTTCCTGCTCTTTCTCTACAGAACGCACTTAATGAAGAAATGTCTCTGCTGCAAACAACTCTCGTACCAGGGCTATTACAAGCTTTGCAACGTAATCGTCACCATGGAGTGAAAACCTCTTTGCTATTTGAGGTCGGGCGTGGCTATCATCATCATAATAGCAAAGCTAAACCATGCACTAACCCTTTTATTAAAGGGCAATTTGTTCATGGTCGCCAATGCACACATAGAGCAAAAGAAGAAAGCCGACGCCATTTTGAAAGAACGCTGATTGCAGGCGTTTTAGATGCTACCTACCAAGAAAAATCTTGGCGAGGCAAAGCTACTGAGACTAATTTTTTTCATGCAAAAGAGCTCATTCAAATTTATCTAAGATCATTTGGCCAAAAAGCGTGTGAATTTGTTCCTCTTACTGACGACAGCCTGCCTTGGTTGCAAAAAAATCGTTCCGCTATGGTGTTTTATCAAGGCGAACCTCTTGGCTGGTTGGGAGAATTGCATCCAAAATCAGCTTTAGCGCATAAACTTGGTGCAGATAGCATTGCGCTCTTTGAATTAGATCTAGAATCTGTTTTTAATGCCACCTTAAATAAAGCCCGCATCAATCCAAACAGCCAACGCTTTCCAACAGTATCGCGTGATTTTTCATTTGAAGCACCTAAAGAAAAAGCTTTTGAGCTTGTGCATCAAGCTATCGAAAAGTTCCCTAGCAGAACTCATCTAAAGCATCATCGTTTATTTGATCTCTATGAGGGAACACCGCTTAAAACAGGATATAAAAGCCTGTCTATTTCATTCATATTTGCAAATCAAGACAGAACGTTAACAGATGCTGAGGTAGACAAAGAGGCAAGCGAGCTTTTACTCTGGCTAAAAAAAGATCAAGAACTTATTCTTCGCTAATTTTATCCGAGAAGTGAAATTTTTTGAAAGTTACGAATAAATTCAAAGGATTCGAAGTTCGGTTGGGTGCAAGG